>JBLNCO010000348.1:0-10075 GCA_050260715.1 Hyphomicrobiales bacterium
TGAGTCCCCGCGTCCTGTCTGCGTTCGCCCTCCCGCACCGCACCCCGCGGTGTCCGCCGAACAGAGGTCTTCCATCCGTGACACCATTCCCCGTTGAGGCCCGCGGCCTCGTCAAAACCTATGGCTCATTCCGTGCCGTCGACGGCATTTCGTTTCGCGTCCACGACGGCGAATGCTTCGGCATGCTCGGCCCGAACGGCGCCGGCAAGAGCACGACCATCAAGATGATCTCCTGCACCTCGCCGATCTCCGCCGGTGAGCTGCGCGTCGCAGGGTTCGACGTCCGTACCGCCGCGCGGCGCGTCAAGAAGGTTCTCGGCATCGTCCCCCAGGAGGACAACCTCGACGAGGACCTGCCCGTCCGCCAGAACCTCGAGGTCTACGCGCGCTACTACGGCATTTCGCGGCGCGAGGCGGCAGCCGGCATCGACGAGTCGCTGTCGCTCTTCCAGCTGCAGGAGAAGACCGACGCGAAGATCGACGACCTCTCCGGAGGGATGAAGCGGCGGCTCGTGATTGCCCGCGCGCTCGTCCACAACCCGAGCATCCTCGTGCTCGACGAGCCCACGACCGGCCTCGACCCGCAGGCCCGCCACCTCGTCTGGCAGAAGCTGCGCCTGCTCAAGAGCCGCGGCGTCACCATGCTTCTGACCACCCACTACATGGACGAAGCTGCCCACCTCTGCGATCGGCTCGTCATCATGCACCGCGGACACGTCCTTACCGAGGGCCGGCCGCTCGACCTCATCGCCGAACACGCCGGCGACAGCGTGCTCGAACTGCGCATGCCCGTAGAGGAGCGCAACCAGCTCCTGCTCGAAGTCCGCGGCCTCCCGGGCGTCGCTATCGAAGAGGTGGAGGACATCGTCTACGTCTTCGGCGGTTCCGAAGCCACCGCCCGCGTCGCCGAGCACGTGAACGACCCCACCCGCGCGTTCCTTCGCCCGGGCAACCTGGAGGACGTGTTCCTTCGCCTGACAGGAAGAGGATTGCTCGATTGACCGCCTTCGCTACCCGCCCCGATCTCTCGCTCGGTGCCTACCGCGTCTGGCAACGCAACCGCGACGTGCTCCTCCGGCTCTGGCGCTCGGAGTTCGTCGCCCAGCTCGTCGAACCGGTCATCGTCATCTTGGCGCTCGGCATCGGGCTCGGCCAGTTCGTCGAGCTCGACAACGGCCAGGAATACGTGGAGTTCCTCACGCCGGGCCTGCTCGCCATGTTTCCCATGTTCTCGGCCGTGTTCGAATGCGCCTGGGGTAGCTATGTGCGCCTCGAAATGCAGGGCACCTACCGCGCCATCCTCGCCACGCCTGTCAGCGTCGACGACGTCATCACCGGCGAGATCCTCTGGGGTACCACGCGCTCGATGATCAACGGCGCCTACATCCTGCTCGTCGCGGTCGTCCTGAACCCGTGGCTGCACATGGTCGATTCGCCCTGGGCGATCCTGGTCATCCCGCTCTCGGTACTTCCCGGCATCCTGTTCAGCGCCATCTCCATCGCCTTCGCCTCCATTGCCCGCGCGATGAGCCAGTTCAGCTACTTCTTCAACCTCGTGATCAACCCGATGTTCTGGTTTGGCGGCGCCTTCTTCCCGTTCGATGAGCTCCCGCGCTGGGCGAGGGTCCTCGGCTGGTTCATCCCGCTCACGCACGTCGTCGACCTCTACCGCGGTTTCATCGAAGGCGACCTTTACTGGGGGCTCCTCAGCGACTTCGCCTGGCTGGTGGTCGCGACTGCCGTGTTCTACTGGCTCGCGCTGGCCGGGATGCGCCGCCGGCTCATCGAATGACCGCGGCCGCGATCGACGGCTTCGTCCTCATCACCGGCGTGTCGGCCGCCGGCAAGTCGACGGTCGCCCAGCGGCTCGCCGAGCGGCTGCCGCGCGCCGTCCACGTTCGCGGCGACACGTTCCGGCGGTTCGTCGTCTCGGGGCGGGAGGAGATGACTCCCGGCCCAGGGCCGGCGGCGCTGACTCAACTCGAACTGCGCTACCGGCTCTCCGCACACGCGGGCGACGCCTACGTGGCCGCCGGGTTCACCGCGGTCGTCCAGGATGTGGTGCTCGGGGAGTGGCTGGAGCGCTACATCGCGCTCGTTGCCTCGCGGCCGCTGCGTGTGTTCGTCCTCGACCCATCGGTCGAGGCCCTGCGGGCCCGCGAGGCGGGGCGCCCGAAGGTCGCGTACGCCGGCGATGGCTGGACAATCGAAGCGTTGCGCGACAGCTTCCATCGCGATACCCCGCGCATCGGGCTGTGGCTCGACACTTCGGACGACACACCGGACGACACGGTCGAACGCATCCTCGGCCGAGCCGAGGATGCGATCGTCCATCCAGCAGCCAGCTTTACCGGGGAGGACACATAAATTCCGTTCGATCCAGCACTAGGCGAACCAGTGTGCAAATTCGCTACCAGCGATAACTGCGCCCTACTGTGAAGCGTTTGTGAATGGCTGATTTGCGGAACATAAGATGCTTTCAAGCGCCAGTAGTCGTCGCTAGAGTGCGCGCAGTTGGAGGCGGGGTGATCGGGAAGCCGGCCCCGAAGAGAGGCTCTCCGGAGTCAACCTTCCGGGCCTGGGAAGTCCGCTCCTTCCCGCAACCGCCAGCAGTTCGACCGCTCCCGCGGGACCGGGCTGTCCAGCAACACCGGCGAGCGCTGGCTCACCGGTGCGGCCGGGACGCACAGGCCGGGAACGCAGGGCCCGCCACGGACGGCTGGAGGTTCGCTGACGACGGTGGCGCACTCCGCCCCGCCGTCGTCCTGCCGCAAGGCAGCCCGAGGCACGCACTCCGACGCAGGGAGGGGCGCCGCTCGCGAGAGGGGCGCCTTTCTTGTTGTCCCCCCGCTTGCGCCTCCCGCCTCCGCCACCCCACGATGCAGCCACCACTTCCAGGGAGCGCCCATGCCCACTCGCGACATCCCCGCCCCGATGACCGGCACCGTCCGCGAGGTCCTGGTGAACGCCGGTGACACCATCTCCACCGGCCAGGAGCTCGTCATCCTCGAGTCGATGAAGATGGAGATCCCCGTCGAGTCGCCGGTCTCCGGCCAGGTCAGCGACCTGCTCGTCACCCCGGACCAGCAGATCGAAGAGGGACAGCTGCTCCTGCGCGTCGAGGCGCCGTAGCTCAGCGGGACGAAGCGTCGCGGCGGGCGAGATGTTCCGCCCACATGCGGTCCCGCTTCCGGGCGCCGCGCCGATAGCCGATTTGCCCCGCGAGGATCGGCCCGAAGAGCTGCGCCAGCACGTAGCCGCCGCCAATCAGCACGGCGAACGCCACCGCCGGGTGGCCGAGCAGCCCCGGCCCCCAAATGACCAGGTACAGAAACAGCGCCATCGCCACGATTAGCCCGAAGAATGCGCCCGTGTGCACCCACCGGGCCTCCACCTTCTGCTTCGCCAGGTAGGCCCGCAGCACGTCCTGCGGGATCTCCTCGACGGTGCCGACGTCCGCGATGGCGTGCGCGCAAAACGGGCAGGTCGCGTCGGCCTCCCGCAGGCGCGCGTAACAGAAGCCGCAGAACCGCCCCTTGATGGGCACTTTCCGCTCGAGCCGCTCCTCCATCTTCTCCTGCAGCCGCTCAACGTACGGGTAGGGCGAAACGTACCCCGCCTCGCCGTGCAGATCCGGAGGCTCGCGGCCAGTCGCAGTCTCGGCCATGCCCCTAGCGAATCATGCTCGCGCCCGGCGGGCAACAACCGGCGTCGCTGGGGGCTGGCAGCGCCGGCCCTACTTCACGCGCGAAGTCCTGCGTCGCCCACGTCCACCGGCCGCGACGGGATCCGCTCGCCGAACTCCACGCTCTCCGGCTCATCCGGCGATTCCGGCCGGCGGCTTGTCGCTCGACAGCGCATCGAGCAGCCCTGGTGACGCAGCCATGCGAGCATCGTACGCCGCCGATGGGCGCCGCTACTCCGCGAGGAACTCCAGGATCGCGTCCGTGAACGCTTCCGGCTGGTGCAGCGGCACCTGGTGCCCCGCGTCCGGGATCTCCACGAAGCGGCCGTTTGGCAGGCGCTTCACCATCTCCTCGGCGATCTCCGTCGAGAGCACCTTGCTCTTCGCCGCGCGGATCACCAGCGTCGGGCAGGTGATGTGCTCGAGGCTTTCCCAGAGGTATGGGATCTCCACCAGCGCCGCCCGCCCGGTCGCCTCGTTGATCTTCGGGTCGAACCGGAACACGAGATTCCCGCTGGCTTCGTCCAGCACGAGCGACGCGCCCATCTGGCGCTCGAGGAAGTCGCGCGACTGCCCGGGATACATCGCCGCGAAGTACTCGAGCGCTTCGGCTTCGGTCCCGAATCCCGGCGACTTGCGCGCCTCGCCGGTGCTCTTACGGATGCCTCGCGCGCCCGCCTCCGCCATCTGCGGGCCCATGTCGGCCAGTACCAGGTGCTTCAGCCGGTGGCTGTGGTCGCGCGCGTACGACATCGCCACGCGGCTCCCGATCGAATGCGCCACGAGGTCGAACGCCTCGAAATCCATCTCCTCCACGAACCCGCGCAGGTCCATCGCGAAGGCCCACACCAGGTAACCGCCCGGCGCGTGCTCGCTCTCGCCGTGGCCGCGCAGGTCGGGCGCATACACCGAACGCTCCGGCAGGAAGCGCGTCGCCACGTGCTCCCAGTAGCGGGCGTTGTTCATCAGGCCGTGCAGCAGCACGACGGGGTCGGCCTCCGGGTCGTCCCAGCGGATGTAGTGGTGGCGCAGGCCGTGGATCGTGAGGTAGCCGTCCTCGCCGATCGCCTGTTCGGGGGGAAGGGTCGCGTTGGTCACCGCCGCAGTATACGGAGTGCGCTGCCTTGCCGCGTCAGTCGCGGATTCGCACCGTGGTCATGACGCTGCCCATCGGGCCGCTGACCCACCCCGGCAGGTACACCGCGAACTTGCCCGCCTCGCCGCCCGCGACGACGAGCGCGATCTGCGACGGGTCCCGGAACTTCCCGATGCGCGTATCGAGCCCGATGCGCTCGGCGGCCTCGCGGGGGATCCCTTCCCCGCAGAAGTCGTCGCGTACCAGCTCCCGGACCGGCCGCATCGTGACCTCCTGGATGCGCGCCCGTACCTGGTCCTTCGTCCAGCCATCCTTCGCGAAGGTGTCCACGTGCTCCGGTGGCACGATGACCACGACCTCGCCGTAGTTGTACTGCTTCGGGTGGCTCAGCGTGACGAGCCCCAGCCCGTAGCTCGTCGCCAACGACTTCGCGTTGCGTGCCAGCTGGTCGACGATCGGCACCGGCGCCGACCCCGCGAACACCGTTACGGTGCTTTCCTCCGCGGCGAACCCGCGCTCGACGTGCAGCGGCTCCCAGTTCGAGCGCTCTTCGAACTCGGCGAAGCAGAAGGTGTACTTGCCCGGCTGGCCGAGCGCCGCGCGGTCCACTTCGCCCGGGCGCCCGCCCCCGACGTTCCGCACGACCAGCTGCACCGCCCGCCCGATGGTTGCGTTCGCGCGGTTTCCCTGCCCGAGCGCGTTCATGCGGTAGTTCATCCCTATCCGGTCGCGAATGGGGCCGTTGACGATGATCACCGGCGTCGGGAAGTGCGTGGTGGCGAGTACGCCGTGCATGTTGAACTGCTCCTGCAGCACCGCCTCCACTGCCGCGAGCACCACGGGCAAATATTCCGGCTTGCAGCCCGCCATCACCGCGTTGATCGCCACCTTCTCCACCGTGAGCGGCGCGAGGTTTGGCGGCACATTGCCGATGACCTCCTGCGCGTCGCGTTTCGTCCCTTCCAGCATGCGCAGCACGCGCTCCGGCGTCGGCGGGATGACCGGGAGCCCGTCCGTCAGCCCCTGGTCGAACATGAACTCGAAGATGTCGTCCGATTCGCCCACGTCGATCCGGCGGGCGCGAATGGGACTCCCTTCCGCCTCCGCAGCGAGCCGTTCGGCGATGCCCGGCTCGACGGACTTCGACCCGCACCCGGGCCGCGAATCCGGGTACTGGCTCCAGTCGACCACCGGCGCCGGCGCCAGCGTCTCCGAGATGAGCCGCCCGAAGAGCTGCTGCCAGTCGTCCTTGCCGAAGCCCACGAAACGGCTCAGCTCCTCGCCCTCGGAGCCTGCGAGGATGACCGTCGGCACGGTGTCGAGCTCGTAGCGGTACGAGACCCGCAGCGCCGAGTCGTCCAGCATCGGTCCTTCGTACCCGAACTGCTCGATCAGCTTCGCGTTCCCCTCGGCGTCCTGGCCGATAGCCCAGACGTCCATCCGTTCGCCGAACGCTTCGTGGGCCGCCCGGATGAGCGGCATCGAAAGCTGGCAGGTGGGGCAGTCTTCCTTCACGAAGCAGAGGAGCGCCGCGCGCCCCGTGGGGAACGCGTAGCGGGCGCCGGCGGCATCGGCGAGTTCGAAAGCGGGCAGTTGCGGCATGTCCGGCAGTATAGACCGCGCTTCCGGTTCGCCGGTCTGGTTGGCGCAAGGTCTTCACGGGCTCGTCCGTGCGCCGGAAATTCCTGTTTCGCCCTCGGGGCGCCGTTCTATACTGCCCACGCCATGACCACCACCGACGTGCCAGCCGGCATCAACTACACCAACGTTTCCCGGTACTTCGCCGAACACATCGAGGGCGGCGATGTCCCGCTCACCTTCACGCTCATCGGCGATGGCCGTTCGAACCTAACCTACCGGGTCACCGGCGGCGGCCGCACCTGGGTGCTCCGGCGCCCGCCACTCGGCCACGTGCTGCCCACCGCGCACGACATGGCCCGCGAGTTCCGCGTGCTCGATGGCCTTTCGAAGACCAACGTGCCCGTGCCGAAGCCGTTCGCCCTCTGCGAGGACACCTCGGTCAACGAGTACCCCTTCTACGTGATGGAGTACCGCGAGGGCGTCATCATCGTGAGCGAGCTGCCAGAGGGTTACGCCACCACACCCGAAGAGCGCCGCCGCATGAGCCTCGCGCTCGTCGACACGCTCGTGGCGCTTCACGCGGTCGACTACAACGCCATCGGACTCGGCGAGTTCGGCCACCCCGAGGGATACCTCGAACGCCAGGTCCGGCGATGGTCCCAGCAGTGGGAGCGCTCGAAGACCCGCGAGCTCCCCGAGATCGACGAGCTCATTCGGCGTCTCCGCGCGTCGGTGCCCGAAAGCCCAGCGCCGGCCATCGTTCATGGCGACTACCGGCTCGGCAACATGGCGCTCGACCCCAACGACCCCGGCAAGGTGCTCGCCATCTTCGACTGGGAGATGTCGACCCTCGGCGACCCGCTCTCCGACCTCGGGTACACCCTCGTCTACTGGGGGCAGGCGAACGACAGCCCCGAGCGCATCCGCGTGCGCCCGAATGCCCAGGTGACCGCGAAGGAAGGCTTCCTCACGCGCGACGAGCTGGTCGCGGAGTACGGGCGCCGCAGCGGCCGCAACGTGGACCACATCGACTGGTACGAGGTGTTCGCGCTCTACAAGCTCGCCGTCATCGTCGAGGGCATCTACGCACGCGTCCTCCAGGGCAAGACGGTTGGCGAAGGCTTCCAGGGCTACGACCAGTCGAGCGTGAACCTCGTGAACCTCGCGCTCGAGCAGTCCAGCCAGTCGGAGAACCCGAAGCTGCGCGGCGAGTTCTAGCCCGGGCGCTTCCGCAGTTCGCGGTCCATGCCTTCGAAGAACTGGCGAACGAGGAGCTTCGCGGCCGCACCCAGCGCGAACCGCCCGAGGCGTGCCGCCTTCCCGCGGACCGTGACGCTGCCGCGGTAGCGGACCACCGTGCCGTCGCCGCGCGGTGAAAGGGTGAGCGTCGCCGAGCCCTCGACCGAGCGCTCCCGGCCCTGCCCGGAAACGACGAGCCGGTACACACCACCATCCGAGCGCTCCGCCACTTCGACCCGCCCGGATGTGCTGCCGCGGAGGCCTAGCACCGCCAGGCGGGCGGCGACGTCGTACACGCCGGAGGCCACCTCGTCGAATCGCTCGCACCCGGGGATGGCGGTGCGCAGGGCGTCCGGGTCGCGCAGCAGGCGAAACGTGCGCTCCGGCGCCGCCGCGAACCGGTGCTCGCCGTTCAGCTGGACGTTGGTCTCCGGGCTTCCGTCAGCTATGGTGGCTCCTCATGCGGTGAACGTGGCGGCACTCGTCCTGCCATTCGCCTCGTTCTGAAAGAGGACCTCCGCATCACCATTGAGGCCCAACTGCTCGTTCGCGTTCATCAACTCGATGCCGAACACGCTGCCATCGGGCGCGAGGTCAACGTTCACGAGGTCGCTCAACGAGATGGTCTCGACCTCGGTCTCGCCCGTTTGAAGCGCGATGTATGCGATGTTGTAGCGCGGGTCGTACCCGACCTTCACGGCTCATCCCTTCCGAACTTCCTCGTAGGGTACCCCACGCGGGCCGAGCCGTGAGATGGCATGAGGGTGAACGCGTACATTCAGTGGGGTTCCTCGTCGCGGGATACATCGGGCCCGCCGGGACTGGCGTGGTCATAATCCCCCGCTCCCCGGATAATGCGTCACGTCCCACCGCTCGCCAACCGACTGAAAACGAAAGGCTCTCCCTATGGCCCGTGACTTTGCCGCTGACATCGAAGATCCCATCGCCCGCGAGGTTGTCTCGAACGTGGGCACCTGGGTCGACCGCGAAGTGAAGCCGGTCGCAAGCGAGTTCGAACACGCCGACCAGTACCCCGAGCCGCTCGTGAAGGGCATGTCCGAAATGGGCCTCTTCGGAATCAAAATCCCCGAGCAGTACGGCGGGCTCGACCTCAGCTTCGAATGCTACGCGGGCGTCTGCATGGAGCTCGCGCGCGGCTGGATGAGCCTCGCGGGAATCATCAACACCCATGTCCTCGTCGGCTACGCCATCAGCGAATACGGGACCGAAGAGCAGAAGCAGAAGTACCTCCCGCGCCTGGTCGAACCCGAAATCCGCTGCGCGCTCACCATCACCGAGCCGGACGCAGGCTCCGACGCGCAGGCCATCAAGACCACCGCCCGCCGCGACGGCGACGACTACGTGATCAACGGCCAGAAGATGTGGGTCACGAACGGTCATCGCGCCGGCGTCTACCTCGCCATGACGAAGACGGACCCCGACGCCAATCCCCGCCACAAGGGCATCACGGCCTTCCTCGTCGACCACGACACGCCCGGGTTCACCAAGGGCAAGAAGTTCGACAAGCTCGGTTACAAGGGCGTCGAGACCACCGAGCTTTCGTTCGACGACGCCCGGGTGCCGGCCAGCGCCGTTCTCGGCGGCGAAGAGGGCCACGGCTTCCAGCACATCATGAGCGCCCTCGAAGTCGGCCGCATCAACGTGGCGGCCCGCGGCGTCGGTGTCGCGCAGGCCGCCTTCGACGACGCAATCCGCTACGCCCAGAAGCGCGTTGCCTTCGGCGTCCCGATTTTCCAACACCAGGCGCAGCAACTCCGCCTCGCCGAGATGATCACGAAGATCCGCGCGGCCCGCCTCCTCGCGCTCGATGCCGCCCGCAAGAAGGACTCCGGCGCCCGCAGCGACCTCGATGCCGGCATCGCCAAGCTCTACGCGACGGAAATCGCCCAGCAGTGCGTGCTCGATGCGATGCGCATCCACGGCGGCGTCGCCTACTCGAAGGAACTACCGCTCGAGCGCTACTACCGCGATGCGCCGCTGATGATCATCGCCGAAGGTACCAGCGACATCCAGAAGGTCGTCATCGCCCGCAACATCGTGAAAGAGTACCCGGTCTAAGCCGATACCCAACAGCCAACAGCCAAAAGGAGCCCCCATGGCCATCTACGACGGACGCGACAAGTTCGGCCGCTACTACGAAGAGTTCGAAGTCGGCGATGTCTACAAGCACTGGCCCAGCAAGACGATCACCGAAGCCGAAGATCACCTCTTCTGCGACCTCACCATGAACCACCACCCGCTCCACTCCGACCGCTGGTACGCGGAGGAGGAGACGCACTTCAAGCAGAACGTCGTCGTTGGCAACTTCGTGTATTCGCTGGTCCTGGGCATGAGCGTCCCCGACGTTTCCGGTAAGGCCATCGCCAACCTCGAAGTCGAGTCGCTCAAGCACTCGAAGCCCACCTTCCATTGCGACACCAACCGCGCCGAGACCACCGTGCTCGACAAGAAGG
>JBLNCO010000349.1:0-4537 GCA_050260715.1 Hyphomicrobiales bacterium
CGGCGGCCCGCTCGCGGTCGCCTACCCCGACGGCACCGTCGAACGGTTCGGCGAAGGCGTCTCGCCCGTCACGCTCCGCGTCCACGACGAGCGCCTGTTCGGCCGCGTGCTCCGCGGCGGCGAAACGGCGCTCGGCGAGGCCTACGCCGCCGGCGACTGGTCAGCCGATGACCTCCCCCGCCTGCTCGCGCTCGGGCTTCGCAACCGCTCGCGGCTCGCCCTCTCGGGGCCGCTGGCGAGCATCGCCTCCGTCCAGCGCCGGGGGGCGCATCGCCTTCGGGCGAACACCCGCGCCGGTAGCCGCCGCAACATCCACGAGCACTACGACCTCGGCAACGGCTTCTTCGCCCTCATGCTCGACGAGACCATGACCTACTCATCGGCCGTATTCGAATGGCCCGGGCAGGATCTCGCCGCTGCCCAGCGGCACAAGTACGCCCTCGCCTGCGCGGCCGCGCGAATCAAACCCGGCGGCCATGTGCTCGAAATCGGCTGCGGCTGGGGCGGCTTCGCCGAGTACGCGGTGCGGACGATCGGCTGCCGCGTCACCGGCATCACCATCTCGGAAGAGCAGCACGCCTACGCGAGCCGCCGCCTCGCTCCTTTCGCTGGCGCCGCCGAGGTCCGCCTCTGCGACTACCGGGACATCCGCGGCTCTTACGACGCGGTCGTTTCCATCGAGATGATCGAAGCCGTGGGCGCCCGTTACCTGCCCCGGTTCTTCGCCGCCTGCGCCCGCCGCCTTCGCCCCGGCGGGCGGCTGTTCGTCCAGGCCATCGTCGTGCCGGAGCGCGACGCAGCCGCCCAGCGCCGCGGCGAGAACTGGCTCCAGCAGTACATCTTCCCCGGCGGCGAACTGCCCTCCATCGCCGGGCTCGAACGCGCGGCCGGCCGTGCCGGCCTACGCCTCCGCGACGCCCGGGACATCGGCGCCCACTACGTAACGACGCTGCAGCACTGGCGCGAGCGCTTCGACGCCAACCGTCCGGCCGTCCGCGCGATGGGCTTCGACGCGCGCTTCGAACGCACCTGGGAGTACTACCTCGCCGCCTGCGAGGCCGTCTTCGCCACCGGGACTGCCTCGGACGTGAAACTCGTGTTCGACCGCGCCGGATAACAGTCACGCGTTCCTGCCTTTCCCGGACGTACAATACCGGGATGCAGTGTCCTGCCTGTCGCGCAGAGAACCGTGATGGGCGAAAGTTCTGTGCCGCGTGCGGTGCGACACTCGCCCCGCTTTGCGCTGCGTGCGGCGCCCGCAACGAGCCCGGCGAGCGCTTCTGCGGCGAGTGCGGGAGGCCCCTCGCCACCGGCGATGGCCGCCGCTCCCGGGCCGGCCGCGATGGCGAGCGCCGCCAGCTCACCGTCATGTTCTGCGACCTCGTCGGTTCGACCTCCATCAGCGAGCGGCTCGACCCCGAGGAGATGCGCGAGGTCCTCACCGAGTACCAGGCCGTGGCGCACGACGTCATTTCGCGCTTCGGTGGCCGCATCGCGCACTACATGGGCGACGGCCTACTCGTCTACTTCGGCTACCCCCGCGCCTACGGCGACGATGCCCGCCGCGCCGTGCAAACCGGGCTCAGCCTGGTGACCGCCGTCCAGCAGCTCGACGCGCGCCTGCGCAGCGAACGCGGCCTCGATGTCGCCGTGCGCATCGGCATCCACACGGGTATCGCGGTCATCGGCACGATGGGGCGCGGCGAGGCCCGCCAGCTCGTCGATGTCGTCGGCGAGACCCCGAACGTCGCGTCCCGGCTACAGATGATGGCGGAGGGCGGCAGCATCCTCATCAGCGAGTCCACCCACCGCATCGTGGAGGAGTTCTTCGAATGCGAGTCGCTCGGCCCGCAGCGGCTGCGCGGTCTCTCCCGCCCGATGGAGGTCCATCGCGTCGTCCGCGAAGTGCCACGCCGCCTCGAGCCCATCGCGTCGGGGCGCCGCGTGACGGTGCTGGTCGGCCGCGCCGAAGAGACGCGCATCCTCGCGGAGCGCTGGCGCGAGGTGGTCGAAGGCGCGGGCCGCATCGTGCTGCTTCGCGGCGAAGCGGGCATCGGGAAGTCGCGGCTGGTGCAGGTGCTCCGCGACCATGCCGCCCGGGACGAACACCTTCGTATCGAATTCCAGTGCTCCGCCTACCACCAGGACACTCCGCTCTACCCGCTCATCGAGTTCATCAAGCGCACCCTCGGCTTTCGCCGCGAGGACACCGACGACATCGGCCGCGAACGGCTACGGCGGGCCCTGCAGAACCAGGATCTTCCCGGCGATTTCTTCCCGCTGTTCGCGCAGCTGCTCGACCTGCCGCTCGGGCCGAGCGCTTCCGCCGGCGCCGAAATGGCCTCCGACCGCGTCCGCCACGAAACCCTTCGCGCCCTCATGACCTGGTTCGACCGGCTTCGCGCACAGCTTCCGGTGCTCTTTGTGGTCGAAGATCTCCACTGGATCGACCCGTCCACGCTCGAGCTGCTCACGAACATCATCCAGAGCGATCGCACCGGCCATTCGCTCATGCTGTTCACCTACCGGCCGGAATTCGTGCCCCCATGGCCCGAAGACCCGGCCATCACCACCATCAACCTCCCGCGGCTCGGCGCCGAGGACGTGCGCCAGATCGTCATGCGCGTCACCGGCGGGCACGCCCTCCCGCCCGAGGTCCTGCAGCGCATCCTCTCCCGCACCGATGGCGTCCCGCTGTTCGTGGAAGAGGTGACCCGGAACGTCCTGGAATCGGGCATCGTGAAGGAGAAGGACGGCGAGCTCGTGCTGGCCCGCGGCATCCAGGCGATGGCCGTCCCGACCACCCTCCACGACTCGCTCATGGCCCGGCTCGACCGGCTGAATGCGTCCCGCGAGGTCGCCCACCTGGCGTCCGCGCTCGGCCGCGAATTCACCTACGAGATGCTCCGCGCCGTCGCGAGCCTCGATGACGACGTGCTCCAGCGGAACCTCAACGCCCTGCTCGATGCGGACATCATCTACGAGCGGGGCGAGCCTCCGAACGCGCGCTACGTCTTCCGTCACGCGCTCATCCAGGAGGTGGCCTACGGTTCGCTGCTGAAGTCGACGCGCCAGTGGTACCACGAGCGCATCGCCCGCACGATCGAAGCGGAGTTCCCGCAGATCGCGCGGAGCCAGCCCGAAGTCCTCGCCCGCCACTACAGCGAAGCCCAGCTCCACGTGGAGGCTGCCCAGTGCTGGTTGCACGCCGGCCAGCGGGCAATCGAAGCCTGCGCGAACCTCGAAGCGATCGAGCACCTGCGCCGCGGGCTCGAACAGATCCCCTCCTTCACCGATGAGACCGAACGCCTACGATCGGAGCTCGAGCTCCAGGTGGCGCTCGGTGCCGCGCTGATGGCCGCCCGCGGCTACGCCGCCGACGAAGTCCAGGCCACCTACCAGCGCGCCCGCGAGCTCTGCGACGCCACGAACGACTCCCGCCACCTCTTCTCGGTATTACGCGGGCTCTTCAGCGTCGCGATTGCCCGCGCGAACTACGGCAAGGCGCTCCAGTTCGCCGAGCAGATGCTCTCGGTCGCCCAGGCCGCTCGCCACCCGGCTCTGCTCCTCGGCGCGCGCATCGCGCTCGGACAGGTGCTGTTCTGGATGGGATTTCTGCCGGCCGCCCGCGACCACCTCCGCGAAGCACTCGGCTACTACGACTTCGACCGGCACAGCCCGCGCGGCGCCCGCTCCGGCCAGGACCCCGGCACGACGGCCATGCTCTACCTCGCCCTCTCGCTCGGCGCGATGGGCGCCACCGGCGAAGGCCGCCGGATGATCGCCGATGCGCTCGCGCTCGCCGAGCGCTGCCAACACCCCTTCACGATCGCCTTCGCCCACGCGCACGCGGCGTTTTTCTACGTGCTCGTTGGCCAGGGCGTGGAGGCCGAACACCACGCCCGCCACGCGATGGCCCTCTCCGACGATCACAACTTCCCCATGTGGGCCGGCGTCGGGAGCGCGTTCCTCGGCGCCGCACTTGCGGCCGATGGCGAGATGCTCGCACGCGGTCACCTCAACGAGGGCCTTGCGCGTCTGCGAGGGATTGGCGCGCTGTTGACGTTCCCGATCTACCTCTCGGGGCTCGGCGTGCTCGAACTTCGCGAAGGCCGCCCGGACCGTGCCGAAGCGCACTTCGCCGAGGCCCAGGAGGCGCTCGAACGGACGAACGAGCGGCTCTACGAACCCGAACTGCTGCGCCTCCAGGCGGAATGTGCGCTCCACCGCGAAAACGCGAGCGAAGCCATCGAGCTGCTCGAGAAGGCGATCACTTCGGCGCAGGCGCGGGGCGCCGCCCTGTTCGAACTGCGCGCGACGGTTGCCCTGGGCGCCCTCGAACCCGGCCGACTCGACCCGTCGCGCATCGAGACGCTGCTCGGCTGCTTCGATAGCACCGCAATGGTCCCCGAGTGGCGCGCCGCGAGCGACCTCTACGTCACACTCCTGGCCGGCTCCTGACCGCGGGCCGGCGAGGCTCGGCTTGCCCGCTGCGCGGGGCCGTGTGACCCTCCGGCCATGCACACGAGGCGCGATC
>JBLNCO010000350.1:0-3543 GCA_050260715.1 Hyphomicrobiales bacterium
AAGCTTGAAATCAGTTCGGTCTTGCGTTCCTGGGTCAGCAACCTTCTTCTTCTGTCGTCCTTTGCCTATCGTGTGAACAGAAGCAACGTATCACAGGCCATCTGCAACGGCAAAATGAAAATTCGGCCGGCTGAACCCGCGCTGGTCATGCTCTCCGGGCTGCCCGGCTCGGGAAAGACCACCTTCGCGCACCGCCTCCTCGAACGCCTCGACGCCGTCCACATCGAAAGCGACGCCATCCGCCGGGAACTGTTCGCCGAACCGCGCTACGTCGCGGAAGAGCACGCGCGCGTGTTTCGCACCGCCGAAGACCGTGCCCGGTCTGCGCTCGAACGCGGCGCGAGCGTCGTGTTCGACGCGACAAACCTGACCACGAAGGACCGCCGCAGGTTCGTGCGGCTGGCGGAACGCCTCGGCTGCCCGCTGGTGGCGGCGCGGATGGTCGCGCCCGCGGAGACCATCCGCGCGCGGCTTTCGCGGCCGCGCGACGGCTGGTCGCGGGCCGATGTGCGCGTATTCGAATCGATGCAGCACCGCGGCCAGCCGTTCCCGGTGCCCGTTGTGGTCGCCGACACACGGTTCGACATCACGCCGGCGGTCGAGCTGGTGGTATCGCTCGCCACTCCCGGCCAGGCGGACCCCGAGCCCGCGCCTGTTGCAGCCGCGCACCCGGAAACGCCATAGTCCAAGGACAACTGCTTCGGAGGACGAGTGTTGGACGAACAAGCGAAGAAGACCTCGCTGCGCATGATTCCCTACGGGCTCTTCGTGCTCGGGGTCGGCGAAGGGCCGCAGGCCACGGCTTCGACGATCAACTGGATCACGCAGGCGTCGTTCCAGCCGCCGATCGTCGTGGTTGGCGTGAAGGGCGGCACGGAGACGTACGACCTGGTCAAGCAGACGAACAAGTTCGCGATCAGCGTTCTCGGGACGGGCCAGAAGGACATGGCCTTCGCGTTCTTCAAGCACATGGAACCCGAGGGGAACAGGCTCGGCGGCTACGAATTCGAAACGAAGACGACGGGCGCGCCGATCTTCACCGACGCCCCGGCCTGGTTCGAATGCGAAGTGCAGCAGGTGCTCGACGTGGGCGACCACTCGGTGGTTGTCGGGCAGGTTGTGGAAGCGGGGGTGCGGCGCGAAAGCGAGCCGCTCACGCTGAAGGAAGTGGGCGTCAACTACGGCGGCTAGCGGGGCGGGTCAGGCGGTGCGAGAGACAGCCGCCAGCCGGCCACGCACATAGGGACGGGCCTCGGCGATCGCGACCGCGACGCCGAGGCCTGCGAACGAAACCACCGCGCCAGCCACCGCGTCGAGAATGAAGTGGTTCCCCGTCATGACAACGGCCAGGAACATGGCGATCGGCCAGAGGACGCCGAAGAGCTTCAACACCGGGTGGCCGGCAACCCGGACAATCACGGCGCCGAGCAGTAACGACCAGCCGAAGTGCAGGCTGGGGACGGCCGCGAACGGGTTCACGAACGCGCTCACTTCCTGGGCGTTGTAGCCGACCCGGTCGAAGATGGCCATGGTGTCGACGAAGCCGGCGAACGGGACGAGGCGCGGCGGCGCAACCGGGAACGTCGCGTAGATGACCACGGCGATCGCTCCCGAGGCGAGGAAGGCGTTACGCACGAGCGAGTAGGTCTGGTGGTGGCGAACGTAGAGCCAGACCGCGAACACGATGATCAGCGGCATGTGCCCCCAGAAGTAGATCCAGTTCATCGTCTTGATGAGCACGTAACTGCCGAGGATCGCCGACTGCAGGCGCAGTTCCCAGTAGATCCCGAGCCGCCGTTCGAGCGCGATGAGGTCGAAGGCGTTGGCGAGCGCCTGCCCGGCGCGATCGACGACCATGCCGCGGACCACGAAGTAAATGAGGAACGAGACGACGACGATGACGACCTCGTGGAGGCCGACGCGTTCGGAGACGCGCCACGCCTGCGCGGCGCGCGTTCGTACGCCGGTGCCTTCGAGGGCGACCATTCGTCCTCCCACCTTGTGCCACCGGGATGCTCGTGCCCCTGATCCCGGGGCCAGATCACTCAGGCCGCACCGTAACAAAGCAACGGGGCGGTCACAAGAGCCGCGGCGCTACCGATCCGTAGGGCCACCGCCGCGCAGGCGCGCGAAGAGGAGAACCGCGAAGACGCCCTGCCAGAGCATCGCGCCCTCGACGGTGATGCGCTCCCAGATGCCCAGCCAGGGGGTGGGGTCGTTGTCGGAAACGGCGGGCGCCTGGATCCCCATAAGCGTGCCGAACACCAGCATCGCGGCGATTGTGGCGAACGGGTAGAGCCGGAAAGCCCTGCCGAACGCGAACGCGCCAACTGCAATGACCGCGAAGTAGAGGGCGTTCAGTCCCCCAACCACGAGGTGCATGGTGTCCTGCCAGGTGCCGCCGCCCGCCTCGAGCACCTCGCGGCGATGCATCGGTGCGAACCACCAGAGGATCCCGACAAATGCGAGCGCGAGCAGTAGCCATCCAACCGCCCGGATAGTGCGCCGCCCTCCGGCAAACCAGAGCACGCCGAATGCGAACGCGAACGTCATCAGGTTGTAGAACACCGTCATCACCAGCCAGAACGGCCGCGTCGGCGCGCCGAAGGCGGAGAGCTCGCTGATGGTCTGGTCGCGGTAGCTGTAGCCGTCGTAGGCAAGCGAGGCTACGACGTCCATGAAGACGTAGAGGACGAACATCGCCGTGCCAGCGAGGACCAGCCACTCGATCCTCGTGGCCGGGAGCACACGCGGCCCGTGGTGGACGGGGCGGATGCCGCCCCTCGCGGAAGTTGCCGGGGTGGCCATCGGAGTACCTTCCCGCCGCGTTCGTCCGCTTCGCGAAGCGGCCTTTCGTCTCCGTCCAGCTGAGCACCGGGAACGAGCCGCAGCGAGGTCCGTTGGTTCGCCGTGCGCGGGCCGCCCGGACGGGATTATGCGATGCGCCTTTGCCGCCGCCGAAAGCAGACAAGTACACTCGCGACAACTATTCGTGTTCAGGGGGTCACGCCACGTTGGACGTTCGCGTTACCGCAGGAGACATCGCCAAATTCGACGCCGACCTGGTGGTGGTGAACCTGTTCGAAGGGGTTTCGGTGCCGGGAGGCGCCACGGGAGCGGTCGACCAGGCGCTCGGCGGCGCCATTTCGCAGCTCATCCAGCTGGGCGACATTCGCGGCAAGGCCGGTGAGCTGACGACCATCCACACGCTCGGGAAGATCCCCGCGCCGCGCGTGCTCGTGGCAGGGCTGGGCAAGTCCCGCGACTTCGACGTCGATGCCGTGCGCAACCTCGCCGCGAACGTGATTCGCGCGGTGCGCAAGCCCGGCATCCGGCGTATCGCGACGATCGTGCACGGGGCGGGCATCGGCGGGCTGGACCCCGCGGCCGCGACGCAGGCGGTAGCCGAAGGCAGCGTACTCGGCGACTACCGGTTCCTTCGCCACAAGGCTGCGAGCGCCGAGAACGGCGACGAGAAGCGTGAGATCGAGTCGCTGACCATCGTCGAACACGACGAGTCGAGGGTGGCGGCGATGACGGCGG
>JBLNCO010000351.1:0-3924 GCA_050260715.1 Hyphomicrobiales bacterium
CGCGGCACCTCCCGCAGCGGGCTTCCAGTAGGGCAGCGAAATGGTGTCGCTGACGGGCTCGAACGTGACCTCGAGGGGCATATCGAGCTGCAGCGCCTCGGGGGTCTGCTCGACGCCCCGGATGTTCGTCATCATCTTCACGCCCTCATCGGTGAGCACGACGCCGATGGAATACGGGACCTCGTTTTCGAAGCCGAACGCCGGGCGATGGTTGATGACGTAGCTGTGGAGCTTGCCGCGGCCGCTCGCGCGGAACCATTCGACATTTCGCGAGCCACAGGCCGGGCAAAACGGGCGAGGCGGGAAGTAGACCTTCGCGCATTGCGGTTCGAGGCAGCGCTGCAGGCGCAGTTCACCGGCCTTCGCACCGTCCCAGAATTCCTGTGTCTCGGGCGTTGGGGAAGGAAGGGATTTACGAGATTCCGCCAAGTGGGGAGACCTGCCTTTTGAGTCCGGGGCCAGGGGCTTACCGGCTCGGGGGATATGGACTCTATCTACCGGCTGGATGCGGGAAGGGCAAGCGAAGCGGGGGCGAACGCAGCCGGGACCGGCGCCCGGACGGGCACCCGGCGCGACGAAAGTCCAAGGGCCGCTCCCCCGCGCGCCGCGGCTCGCCGTGCGCACGTGCCCAACAGGGCCGCGGATGGGAGAATGGCAGTGGGCCCGTAGCTCAGCTGGAAGAGCAGTGGACTTTTAATCCATTGGTCCAGGGTTCGAATCCCTGCGGGCCTACCACGAAACCGAACCCACGGCAGGGGCGGGACCGAGAGTGCCCGCATTGGGTTGCCGGCGAATTGCCGGCGGAACCCAAAGACGCCTTGCTCAGTCCCGTGGCGATGTCCCACGTGAAGACGGTTGTGCTGGAGCCGATCGTCCCGCTGCGGCGCAGGCCGGTTGGGGACACCGACCGTCGAAGCGGTCATGCGGTCCTGATTGCTAGCGTAGCCTTTCGATCGCTGGACAGAGATCCCTCACGACTTTCGCTGCCCCCTGAGGCGGCCCCCACCGCGCTGCACGTATGCGGAGGGAACCTGGAGCTATCCAGGTATCACTTCAGCGGAAGAGACGAACCCGTTTTGGTCGTAGTCGATTACCAGGTAGAGCGCGTCGATGCAAAAGCTCAGCGGCCGAATCCAGTAGGAGCTGTCCCATTGCCCCACGAACCTCTCCGACGTCGGCGGGCCGAACCTTGCTTCGACGTCGGCCCGGCTTAGCCCCACCAACTGTGCCGCGTCTTCATTTGAGTGAAAATCATCCAGGTCGTGGTCAGGCCCGCGATCACAAGCTGAGATTTCGGGTAAACCGGAAGCCGTTCCGACGAGAACAAGAACGGCCCATACAAATGCGAACGCGGCCGAGAGGCGGACTTTGTTCCGCGGGCTTGTGCGCTCCTACATGCGTAGGAAGTGGCACGCGCGCGGGTTAGCCTAGGTCCGGGCGTCGGCGGGGGATGATTCGGATGGGGCGAGGGCGGACCTGGTCCACAGGCGCGGGTTCGCCGCGCGTGGCGCGTGGGAGCTGGCGCGAGGGGGTGTCGCGGGGTGTGGTGCGACGGGCAGCTGCACGGTCGCGCGGAGCCCACCGCCGGGCCGCGGCGCGAGGGTGAGTGTCCCGTCGTGTGCCCGGGTGATGCTCTTGACGATCGCGAGGCCGAGGCCGACGCCGGCGTGGTCGCCGCGGATGCGCTCGGTGCCGCGCTGGAACGGTTCGGTGAGTGTCGAGACGAGGTCGGGGGGGAGGCTCGGGCCGGTGTTTTCGACCGTGAGCGACACGGAACCGGCCCGCAGGCTGGACGTGGCCCAGACCATGCCACCGTCGGGGAGGTTGTGGACGATGGCGTTGTGGACGAGGTTCGTCGCCAGCTGAAGGAGCAGTGCGGGCGAGCCGATGGTGGGGGCCACGTCCCCGGCGGTTTCGATGGTGACGCGATGCTTCTCGGCGAGGGGGAGCAGCGTCTCGGTGGCTTCTTCGGCCAGGAGGGAGAGGTCCACTGGTTCGCGCGTGAAGGAGCGCCGATCCGCGCGGCTTAGCAGGAGCAGGGCTTCGGTCAGGGCGATTGCCCTGGTGTTGACCGCGTAGAGGCGGTCCAGGAGTTCGGCGTCGACGCCCTCGGGGTCGTTGCGGGCCACGTCGAGGAGGGTCTGCGTGATGGCCAGCGGTGTTCGCAGTTCGTGGGAGGCGTTGGCGGCGAACCGCTGCTGTTCGGTGACGTGTGCTTCGAGCCGGGCGAGCATGACGTCGAAGCTGTCGGCCAGCTCCCGGAACTCATCGTGGCGTCCCGCGAGCCGAATCCGGTGCGAGAGCGAACCCCTGGCGGCGATTCGCGTCGCGTCGGTGATGCGGTTCAGAGGTGCGAGCATGCGGCCTGCGAGAAGCCAGCCGCCGACCAGACCGAACGTCAGGAGGAACCCCGCGACGACGGCTGCTGTGGGGGCGAACGCGTGCCAGAGGTCGTCGTGGCTGCGCACCATGAAGGTCACACCCGGATGCGCGCCGCGTGAAAGCGAAAAGTACCCGACGAGAAGCAGCACGGCGGCCGCGACCATGAGGAACCCGGCGTAGCTCAGGGTGAATTTGAGGCGAAGACTCAGGCCAGGTCCTCTATCCATGTCCACCTCCATCTCGACCGCCCGGTTGGGTGTCGATGCGGTAGCCGGCGCCGGGCACGGTCGCGATGATCCACGGTTCGCCGAGCCGCTTGCGCAGTCCCGAAACGGTGATGCGCACGGCGTTCGTGAACGGGTCGGCGTTCTCGTCCCAGGCCCGCTCCAGGAGCTCTTCGGCGCTTACCACGCCGCCTTCGGCAGCCACGAGGACTTCGAGCACCGCGAACTGCTTTCGCGTGAGCGCGACGTACCGGCCGTCGCGGTAGACCTCGCGCCGAAAGGGGTCCAGCCGAAGACCCGCGATCTCCCGCACGGGCGGCCTGTTGTAGCCGCGCCTGCGATCGAGCGCACGCAGCCGCAGCACGAGCTCCCGGAGCGCGAACGGCTTCGTCAGATAGTCGTCGGCGCCGAGTTCGAACCCAGAGGCTTTGTCGTCGAGGCGATCGGCGGCGGTGAGCATGAGGATTGGCATGCCGCTGCCAGAGGCGACGATGCGTTTCGCCACCTCGTCGCCCGATGGTCCGGGGATGTCGCGGTCGAGGACGGCGATGTCGTAGGCGTTGACGCTCAGGAGCTCCAGGGCGGTGTTGCCGTCGCCGGCGATGTCGGCCGCAATGGCTTCGCGGCGAAGGCCATCACGGATCGCCTCCGCCATGTACGGCTCGTCCTCAACGACCAACACACGCATCGCTCTATTCTGCCAGCCCCATGCTCTGAGCTCGCAGGTATCGTCAGCGTATCGAAAACCCCATACGCCCAGGCAACGCGCGGGGGCGTTCACTGGCGGCATGACCAGAGCGCGCTCAAGGCGATCCGGCGGCCGCCGGACCATCGAACTCACCTCCGCCTGCCTCGTTGTCCTCGCCATCGCGATCGTCGCGACAATCATCCAGGAGTCAGGACCGGCATCGCTGCCCTGGCACAGCGACGCCGATGCGGGCAGCCAGCACATCGCATCGCCGGCCGCGGTGCCGCCTGGCGAAACGCACGCAGCGAACGGCCGTGGCGCCCTTCCGCAGACGGCCCCTGCGGACAGCGAGGTCCCTCGCGACGCGCCCGCAGACGGAACCATCACCGGGGCGGACGGCGCCGTGCCGGACGGCGTGACGGTGTTCGACGACGGGTATCCGGCGGTCGCCAACCTCAACCCCGGGCTGCTCCAGGCACTGCGCAGCGCAGCGACAGACGCAGCCGGCCACGGGATCCGGTTCTATGTCACCAGCGGCTGGCGGTCGCAGGAATACCAGGCCCAGCTTTTCCGCGATGCGATCGCCACGTACGGCTCCGAAGAGGAGGCGGCCCGCTGGGTGGCTCCTCC
>JBLNCO010000352.1:0-3961 GCA_050260715.1 Hyphomicrobiales bacterium
CGAACAGGGCGAGGGTGGCCACGCTCACCGGCAGCACCGTCTTCAACCAGTCGATACCCGCGCCCTCGTCGGCGGATTCGGCGGGGACGGCGTACTGCTCGGTCAGGGTGCGGATGTCGTGGATGGGGTGGGCCGCGCGCATGCCGGGCGGGGGGGGGTCGCCGCCCGCGACGGTGCGGCCGTCTTCGAGCCAGAACACGCGGCCGGCGTTCGGCCAGAGCACCCCGCGGTCGTCGACCGGAAGAAACGCGAGGATGCGCTGGCCGTCCTCGAGGCGGGCGAGGTCGCATTGCGCGGGCTCTTCGTAGCGCAGGTCGATGGGGTCGCTGCTGGCGGCGCCCTTCAGGAACGCCTCGGGCTGGATTCGTGCCCGGGCTCCACCGTTGTACGTCTGGACCGTGCCCACCACGATGAGCTGCGACTGTTCGACCGCCGGCAGGAGGTTCGCGGGGTCGGGCTGGAGGCAGGGGTCGCTGGCGCGAGCGGAAAAAACGGCGGCCCCCCCGTGGAGGGCCGCCGCGAGGGTTACGAGAAGAGCCGCGAAGCTAGTCGCCAGCCTGCGCAAACTGATAAATCTTCCCTTCGGTCTTGATGGCCGGGGCGACGATCATCTCGGCCTGCTGGAACTCGCGGATGTTGTGGGCGCCGCACATGCCCATGGCGGTGCGCAGCGCGCCGACGAGGTTCTCGGTGCCGTCGGTGCGGCTGGTCGGGCCGTAGAGCAGCTTCTGGAGCGTGGTGTTCACGCCGACCTGGACGCGGGTGCCGCGCGGGAGGTTGGCGTGCGGGGTGGCCATGCCCCAGTGGTAGCCGCGGCCCGGCGCCTCGGTGGTGCCGGCGAAGGGCGAGCCCATCATGACGGCGTCGGAGCCGGCCGCGAGGCACTTGCAGACATCGCCGCCGGTGCGGATGCCGCCGTCGGTGACGATGGGCACGTAGCGGCCGGTTTCGCGGAAGAAGTAGTCGCGGGCGGCGGCACACTCGATGGTCGCGGTGACCTGCGGGACGCCGATGCCGAGCACCTCGCGGCTGGTGCAGGCGGCGCCGGGGCCGACGCCCACGAGCACGCCGGCGACGCCGGTGCGCATGATTTCGAGCGTGGCCTGGAAGCCGACGGTGTTGCCGACGACGACCGGGATGTGGATGTCGCGGAAGAGCTTGTCGAAGCGCAGGCCTTCGATGCTGTTCGATTCGTGGCGCGCGGTGGTGACGGTGCTCTGCACGACGAGGATGTCGGCGCCGGCCTCCTGGATGATGGGCGCGAGGCGCTTGGTCATCATCGGGGTGACGGACACGGCCGCGACGGCGCCGCCTTCCTTGATCTCCTTGATGCGGCGAGCGATGAGGTCTTCGCGCAGCGGGGCCTGGTAGGCCTTCTGGAGGATGACGGTGGCTTCGTTGCGGCTGGCGGAGGCGACTTCTTCGAGGATGGCGCGCGGGTCGTCGTACTTGGTCCAGACGCCTTCGAGGTTGAGGACCGCGAGGCCGCCGGCCTTGTGCATCGCGATGGCGAACGTCGGGTCGACGACGGCGTCCATGGCGGAGGCGAGGAAGGGAATGGGGAAGTGGTGGTCGCCGATTTCGAGGCCGATTTCGACGAGCTCGGGGTTGATGGTGACGCTTCCGGGGACGATGGCGACTTCATCGAACCCGTAGGCGCGGCGGAGCTGTTTAAACTGTGGAATCGGCGGCTGTGGGTCGGATGGCAACGGCGCATGGCCGCGCTCCGGTACTTCGGAGGCGGCGAATCCAGAGGAAACAGCAGTACTCAATTCAGCGCAAACCCGGGGGACAGTGTGGCGGCGGAGCGGGACGCCCCATGTATCATTCGAGTGTAGGCAGCGGTTTTGAACACGGTCAACACATCTCCATTTTCCGTTTCGGTTATGTGTGCAGGCCCGGTCAAGGCGCTCGATGAGGAACTTTCGGCGGGGCTTTATGTCGTCGCGACGCCGATAGGGAACCTTGGCGATCTGTCGCCCCGGGCACGGGAGGTGCTGCGCGCGGCGGCGCTTGTGGCCGCCGAAGACACGCGCGTGAGCGGCAAGCTCCTTAAGCTCGCCGAGAGCCAGGCGAAGAGCATCAGCCTCACCGAGCACAACGTGGCGGAGCGCACGCCGCAGGTGCTGGCAGCAGCGCGCGAGGGCGTGGTCGCGCTCGTGAGCGATGCCGGTACGCCGGTGGTGGCCGACCCCGGGGCGCGGCTGGTCGAGGCGGCGCACCGGGAGGGCGTGCCGGTGTTCGCGATACCGGGGCCGTCGGCGCTGGCGGCGGCGATATCAGTGGCCGGGTTCGATGCGAGCTCGGTGCTGTTCCTCGGGTTTCTGCCGCGGCCAAAGGGCGAACGGGCGGCGCGGCTGAAGATGGCCGCAGCGTCGGCGCAGGCCGTCGTGTTCTTCGAAAGCCCGAACCGGCTGGCGGCGACGCTCGGCGAGCTGGCGGAGCTGCTGGACGACCCGGACGTGGTGGTCTGCCGCGAGCTGACGAAGGTGCACGAGGAGGTCGTGCGCGGGCGGGCGTCGGCGCTCGTTTCGCGCTTCGAACAGGCACGCGGCGAGTGCACCGTGGTCGTGCGGTCGCCGGAGCGCCAGGAGGCGGCCGGGGCGGAGGTGCGCGAGTACATGGCGGAGATGCAGCGCGCGGGCGCGCGGCGCTCCGCCGCAGCCGCCGAGGCAGCGCGGCGCTTCGGGGTCGCGCGGGATGCGGCCTACGCGATGTGGGACGCGTAGCGACCGGCGAGGCGCCGCCCGGCAGTCCTATACTTCCGCGCAGTGGACCCTGCGATCCGTTATGCCTCGACCCCGGACGGTGTGCGGCTCGCCTACTGGACCGCGGGAAACGGCTTTCCCTTCGTCATCGACCGGCCAGGCCGATTTCGCACCTGGTGAAGCAGCGGCGGTTCCCCCGGTGGCGTGCATCGACCGGTTCATCGCGCGGCGGCAGGTGGTGCGGTACGAACACCGCGGCTGCGGCCTCTCCGAACGCACGGAGGACTTCGGGCTCGAGCGGCTGGTGACTGACCTCGAAACGATCGCCGATCGCTGCGAGCTCGAACGGTTCGACCTGATGGGAGTGGTGCACACGGGCGTGGTGGCCATCGCCTATCTAGTTCGTCACCCGGAACGCGTGCGGCGCCTGGTGCTGTGGTGCAGCTACGCCCGAAACGCGGACTACAGCCGTTCGCCGCAGGTGTCGGGGTCGCGGGCGCTCATCGAAACCGACTGGCAGCTGTATTCCGAGACGGTGGGCCACCGCCTGTTCGGGTGGGAGCACGGCGACGCCTCGCACCGGTTCGCAGCGCTCATGCGCGCCAGCATCGAACCGCGGGCGATGCGCGCGTTCTATGACGCGCAGGCGACGGTAGACGTCGGCCCGCCGCTGGCGGAGGTGCAGGCGCCGACCCTTGTGCTGACCCGCAAGGACATCCCGTGGCTGCCGGTCGAACTGGCCGGCGAGCTGACCGCCGGGATCCCGAAGGCCCGGCTGGCGGTGCTGCCGGGGAGCTCGATCGGGTGGTTCATCGAACACTGCGACGAGTTCCACGACGTGGTTGAGGCGTTCCTGGCGGAGGGCGACACCGAGGACGGCCGGGCCCCGGAAGCGGCGGCGAGCGAGCCACTCGAGCCGCTGACACCGCGCGAGCAGGAAGTGCTGCAGCCGCGAAGCCGCGGGCGCATCCGGCTGCGCTCGGCCGACCCATTCGGGGCGCCGGTCATCGAGGCGGAGTACCTTTCGGACCCCGAAGGCGAGGACCTGCGGACGATGGCCGAAGGCTTCCGGGTCGCGCGGGCGATCGCGGCTCAGCCGGCGATGGCGGCCTGGGTGGCAGGCGAGTTCGCGAACAGCGCCGCGGCACAGACAGACGGCGAACTGGCCGAAGTGGTGCGCGCGAACGTGCAGTCGTTCTATCACCCGGTGGGAACGTGCCGCATGGGCCGCGACGAGGCGGTGGTCGACCATG
>JBLNCO010000353.1:0-16903 GCA_050260715.1 Hyphomicrobiales bacterium
GCGCCCACGGAGGGGCGCGGCTCCTGGGGACGGGGGCCTCGGGGGAAATCGTCGCCCGATGCCGCCGCGGCCGCGTGCGCGGCGCGGCTCCGGCGCCCGGAACGGGACACCCGGGAGGAAAGTTCGCGCCCGGTGATGCGCCCACGGAGGGGCGCGGCTCCCGGGGCCGTGTCCGACGTCACCGTCGTGGCCGGTGATGGGAACGCGAGGGAGTGCGGCTCCTAGGCCCGGCGGCGCTCCAGCAACTCGCGGATGCCGCCGTCGGCGACTTCGTACACGTGCGTGGCCACGCCCTCGACGATGCCGGGGTCGTGGCTCGCGCAGATGACCGTGCCCTGGTACCCCTGCAGCGCCTCGATCAGCTTGCGCCGCGTGGTGCGGTCCAGGTGGTTCGTTGGCTCGTCGAGCAGGAGCACGTTCGTCGGCTGGATGAGGAACTTGGCGAGCGCTACCCGGCTTCGTTCGCCGCCGGACAGCACGCGGATCGGCTTGAACACATCGTCGCCGCGGAAGAGGAACTGCCCGAGCACGGTCCGCAGGCGGACGTCGGGCTCGTTGCCCGCCACCGAACGGACCTCCTCGAGCACCGTCCGGTCGGGCGCGAGCGCCTCGTCCTGGTGCTGGTCGTAGTACCCCGGCCGCGCGCGTTCGGCCCATTCGACCACGCCCTCGGTGGGGTGCAGCTGGCCGGCCGCGATTCGCAGCAGCGTGCTCTTGCCGCTGCCGTTCGGCCCGATGAGCGCGATCTTCTGGCCGCGCTCGACGTGCAGGTTCACGTCGAGCAGCACGGGCTCCTCGTCGTAGGCGTGGGCGACGTGCCGCATCATCAGCACGTCGCGTTCGGTGCGGCCGTGGGCGTTCAGCTCGAAATGGACCTCGGCGTCCTTGCGCGTCCGTTCGATGCGCTCGATCCGTGCGAGCTGATTTTCGCGGCTCTGTACCTGCGTCGTTTTCGTGGCCTTCGCGCGAAACCGTTCGATGAACCGCTCCTGCCGCTCGATTTCCCGTTCCTGGCGCGCGGCCGCGCGGTCCTGCGCCTGCAGCTTCTCGGCCTTCTGCCGCTGGTATTCGGAGTAGTTGCCCGTGTAGCTATCGACCGACTTTTCGCGAAGGTCGAGGATGCGCGTCGCCACCCGGTCGAGGAACTCGCCATCGTGCGTCACGACGAGCACCGTGCCCGGGTAGTCCACGAGCTCTCCGGCCAGCCAGTTGCGGGTCTTCGCGTCGAGGTGGTTCGTGGGCTCATCGAGCAGCAGGTTGTCCGGACGCCGGACGAGCACCTTCGCCAGCGCAATGCGCATCTGCCAGCCGCCACTGAAGGCGCCGCACAGCTTCTCGGTGTCGCCGGGTTCGAACCCGAGCCCATCGAGCACCCGGCCGATGCGCGCTTCGATGCGGTAGCCATCGAGCTGTTCGAACCGTTCGAACAGGTGGGCCTGCTCCTCGACCAGGGCATCGAGGTCGCCTTCGCCACGTTCGATGCGCCCGGCGATCTCCGCGAGCTCTGCCTCCACGTGGCGGGCATCGGGGAAGGCGAGCCAGAGCTCCGCCATGAGCGTGTTGTCGTCGTCGAGCCCGGCCTCCTGCCGCAGGTACCCCAACGACCCGCCCCGGTGCCCTGCCGCGCCGCGGTCGGGCTTTTCGTCGCCGGCGAGCAGCCGCAGGATGGTCGACTTGCCCCCGCCGTTCGGCCCAACGAGCCCCACGCGCTCACCATCGCCGATGATGAACGACAGGCCATCGAGGATGTCGACGGCGCCAAAAGATTTGGAGACGTTTTCGGCAAACAACATGGCAGTCGGGTCGGGCGAACGGACTCAGCGCTGAGGACCGGGCGAGTACGTCGATGGTAGCAGAGCTCCCGCTACCCGCCCGCCGCGCGAGCCCCCGGTCCCCCGGAGGTCTACGCTTCGGTCAGCGCGTACTCCAGCGCATCGGCAAGGGCCAGCCAGCTCGCCTCGATGATGTCCGTCGATGAGCCGACCGTCGTCCAGTAGCGCATCCCGTCGGTGCTTTCGATGAGCACCCGCACGCGCGCGCCCGTCGCCGACTGGCTATCGAGGATGCGGACCTTGTAGTCGACCAGCTTCACGCTGGCCAGGTGCGGGTACGCGGCCACGAGCGCCTTCCGGGCCGCCGCGTCGAGCGCGTTCACGGGGCCGTTGCCTTCGGCCGCCGTGTGCTGCATCTCGCCCCCGACCCGGAGCTTCACCATCGCCTCGGCCAGCATCTCGTTCAGCTCGCTCCGCTCCCGCGTCGCCCGCCGCCGCTCGACGATCACAAAGTCCTCGAGCTCGAACGGCGCCCGGTACCCCGGCAACGTCCGGCGCACCAGCAGCTCGAAGCTCGCCTCGGCGCCTTCGTACTGGTAGCCCTGGCTCTCCTTCTCCTTGACCGTCTCGAGGAGCTTCTTGATCTCCTCCTGCGTGAACGGGTAGTCGATCCCGTGCTCTTCGAGCTTCATCAGCAGGTTCCGCTGGCCCGAAAGCTCGCTCACCAGCACGCGGCTCTGGTTGCCCACGATGGCCGGGTCGATGTGCTGGTAGGCCCGCTCGTCCTTCATGATCCCGGCCACGTGGTATCCGGCCTTGTGCGCGAACGCGCTCGCGCCCACGTACGGCGCCTGCGGGTTCGGCACGAGGTTCGCCAGCTCGCTGACGTAGTTCGAAACCTCCGTCAGCCGCGCGAGCTGCTCGTCCTCGACCACTTCGAGGCCCATCTTCACCTTCAGGTTGGCGAGGATCGTCAGGATGTCGGCGTTCCCGCACCGCTCGCCGTAGCCGTTCACACAGCCCTGCACCTGCCACACGCCGGCTTCGACCGCCGCGAGCGAGTTCGCCACCGCCAGCCCCGCATCGTTGTGGCAATGGATGCCCAGTCGCACATCCTTCACCCGCTGCTGCACCGCCTCGATCGCCCGCAGCATCTGGAAGGTCGTCATCCCGCCGTTCGTATCGCACAACACCAGCGCATCGGCCCCCGCCCGCGCGGCCGTCGCGAGGCACTGCAGCGAATAGTCGGGGTCGTCGAAGAAGCCATCGAAGAAGTGCTCGGCATCGAAAAACACCGACTTCCCGAGCGCCTTGAAGTAGCGGACCGTATCGGAAATCATCGCCAGGTTCTCTTCGGCGCTCGTTTCGAGCACGGAACGCACCTGGTACATGCTCGCCTTGCCCACGAGCGTCACGCCCGGTGTGTCGGCGCCGACCATGCTCTGGATGTTCGCGTCGGTTTCGCACGTCAGGTTCGGCTTGCGCGTCCCGCCGAACGCACTGACCTTCGCGTTCCGCAGCGTGACGTTCTTCAGGCGGCGAAAGTACTCGGCGTCCTTCGGGTTCGAACCCGGGAACCCGCCCTC
Source organism: Hyphomicrobiales bacterium (assembly GCA_050260715.1). Taxonomy (GTDB): domain Bacteria; phylum Chloroflexota; class Dehalococcoidia; order Tepidiformales; family Tepidiformaceae; genus JALOAP01. The sequence continues at coordinate 3,359 of JBLNCO010000353.1, forward strand.
GATCCATTCGAGGCCGAGCTCATCGAGCTTCTTCGTGATGCGGATCTTGTCTTCCACGGAGAGCGAGATGCCCTCCATCTGCGAACCATCGCGGAGGGTCGTGTCGTAGAGCTGGACGCGGTCGGTGGGCATGGTGCAACAAACCTTTCTCTGGTCATTCGAAGATACGCCCGGGTGGGACAGGGGGAAGCGAGCCGAGAGAAAGGCGGGTTAAATCGCAGCCCCGCGGGATTGCCGCGGGGGATCTATCACCGTCAACAGAGTGGCCAGCTGTGGCATAGGGAGACGAGTGTAGCAGGAGCGCGTCATAAGCGCCGCATCGAGAAGTGCCCAGTGCCCAGTGCCAAGTGCCAAGTGCCAAGTGCCAAGTGCGCACTCGGTACTCGGTACTCGGAACTCGGAACTCGGTACTCGGAACTGGCGGCCCCACCGGAGCCCTGGCGCCGATGCCGGGCTAACCTCCGCTATCGCTCCGGTTACCCTTCGGGCCGCCCTCCGCAGCCGCCCGGGAGGGCGCGCCGTCGCCCGCCCGCCCCTCGGTACTCGGCACTCGGTCCGCGGTTCAGAGCCGCGCGCGGCAGCAAGCGTCCCGGGCGCCACCCCCGCATCGTCGGCTTCCCCTCCCGGGCGGCCAGCGCCTGGGTCGCGGCGCAGAGCGGACGCTCGTCGGCGACCTGGTCGGTGCCACCAAGCCAACTGGTCATATCGCTACTCGAGTTGCGACTTCCGGGATGCTCTCTTGACAAGAACATAGGGTACGTACCAAATTCTCGAACGGCATTCGAAGGAGGGGCAGTACTAGATGAGCGGGTTCGATCAGGGCCGTTACATCCACATGCAGAAGTTGAGAACGGCCGCTTCCAGAGCGCAGAGCGACGCACGATGGGCGCTCAGGGCGTTAAAGAGCATCTTCGAGCTTCCTGACGATGCGCCGATCAGCGACGCCAAGAAGATCGCGGAGCGAGCTCTGGATGAGGTGGATGGCAAAGATGGCTAATCCGAACGATGCGACGCGGATGTTGATACTGCGCTATTTTCACGAGCGTAACAAGACAGCCACTAGCCGCGACGGCAAACGGGGTTCTTGCGTCAAGATTAGTGTCGTAAAAAAGGAACTCAAAGAAAAATTTAATCTAAGTCAAGCGGATGTTCAGTCAAATCTCACCTACTTACTGGACAAGGGCTGGGTGAAAGAGGTTGTCAAAGAGCGGACGTTCAGCCGTGGTGGAGCAAACTATCCATCGAACTCGATCTGCTATGAAATCTCTGCCGAGGGTATCGACAAGCTCGAAGGCGAGTCTGAATTCCAATCGACCGGTAAGTTCCGTGGCATAAACATCAATGCTGTCCAAAGTGTGGTTACGCTCGGCGACGGAAATATCGTGCGCGCGGAGTTCGAGCAAGCCGGCCGAGCGCTTGCCGAGCTGAAAGCGGGAGTAGTTGAGTCCGCGGAGTTGAGCGAACAGCAGAAACTCGCAATCGCGGCGGACATTGACGCGTTCCAGGGTCAACTGGCGAAACCGATCCCCGACAAGCGGGTACTGTCGGCACTCTGGGACAACATCGGCAAGGCTGCGGACGTGGGAGGCTTGGGGGCGTTGCTGGCCCAAGTCGCGAAGCGGATCCCAGAGTTGATCTAGCGCGTTGGCGAATGGGCCGCGGTCTTCGCCGGGCTGGCCCCGAGACAATTAGGGGCGAGTCTGAGTTGACAGAACGAACAGATGTTCGACAACGCCCGCCGATGAGGGTATGGTTGCCACCAAGCAAGGCAGCGAGGAACCGCAATGGCCGAGCCCCGGGCAAGGGCAAGTCTGCAGTCAGAGATCGTGGGTGGACACCCTCTAACCAGACACCGGATTTGGCAAGGAGACGCACGAGATCTGAGCGTCCTTGAAAACGACAGCGTCCACCTTATTGTGACTTCTCCGCCGTATGGTGGTCTAAAGGAATACCCGTCGGCCACCGGTCAGCTGGGGAACATCGAGTCCTACGACGAGTTTCTGGAAGAGATGGATCGGGTACTCGATGAGTGGGCGCGCGTGCTGGTACCGGGCGGCCGCGCTTGTGTCGTGGTCGGAGATGTTTGCCTATCTAGGCGAAAAGCAGGAAGACATAGAATCTTGCCACTCCCATCAGACATTCAGGTGCGTGCGCGGCAGCATGGGCTCGATGTGCTCACGCCCATCATCTGGTTCAAGGTCGCGAACATCCGGCTGGAGGCGAGTCGCAGCTCACGCTTCCTTGGAAAGCCCTACTTGCCGGGCGGTGTCATAAAGAATGACCGAGAGACCATCGTCCTCCTGCGAAAACCCGGTGGATACAGGAATCCCACTGCTGAGATGGAGGCGATGAGTCGGATTGCGAAGGAAGACTACTTCGCATGGTTCAGTCCGATTTGGACGGATGTGACTGGAGCTAGCACCCGCAACCATCCAGCTCCCTATCCCCTGGAGATTCCGAGGCGGCTAATCGCGATGTTTTCGTTCGTGGGTGACATCGTGGTGGATCCTTTCGCTGGGACGGGGACTACCGCCGAGGCGGCAATGCTGCTTGGGCGCAATTCCCATTCTGTAGACGTCGAGCCGACTTACGTCCGGTATGCTACGCGACGCATCAGTCAGTTGGCGGAACGTTTGGCCGGAGCCCGCGAATTGTTTCCTGGCCCCGCTCAGCGAGCAGCGACAAATCTCGCGTAGAGCTAGCGATGCGCGGCCCTTCGATCCTTGTTCGAGCGTTAGCCGATCCTCTCGTCTCCGACGCTCGGGGCCGGAAATGGCAATATCATAGCCGCAGTGACCGTCATTCGAAAGTCGCTTGTTGGGGAGTCATCTTCGACCTGCTTGCTGAGTCTGCCCTTTTCCGAGCGCACGCTGCGTCGGGTGAGATTGCGTTCGGCATTAACCACGAGATGCGCGATTTCACGACCAACCGCGAGAAACGCCTCGACTTAGTCATTTGCACACCTCGGGGCGGAGGCGCCTCCCGAACTGCCTCACGGAGCTTTGCGGACCTGACCGCTACGTACGGCATCGTTCTTGACCAAGCTGAACAGGAGTTGCTTGCGACACTTCCCCCGTTGGCCGAGGCGCCAGTGGGTGCCGTACGTCTAGCTCTGGAGGCCAAGGCGGTAATGACTGCTCACATACGCGCAATACCCCGGCTATTCGACGAACTTAACTCTAGTCGTATGACGATCCACGCAGCGTCGGACGTCGCGTTAGCGGCAGGACTCGTGATGATCAACACATCCGAGGAGTTCATTAGCTCCGATTTAAACAAGCAGGGGACGGACATTCCCGACGTCGTCTCCACAAACCAGCCACATGGTCCGGACCGGGTTCTCGCCAAAGTCAGGGAGATTCCGCGCCGGGCGCGGTCGGGACAAGACGGATTCGATGCACTTGGCGTCGTCTTGTTGTCGATGCGGAACGATGGCGGCCCGGTTCGCCTCGTAGACGGCCCCGCCAATGGTGCTGATATCTTTCGCTACGAACAGATGCTGCATCGACTCGTCCAGCTCTACGAAGCGCGATTTCGTTAGCCCGTCCGCGGAAACGCCTCGTCCGCCGGGGAGTCCTCGGGCAAATGAGCGGGGCGGAGAGTTGAATCGTTCAACCTTGCCCCGACGGACTCGGGCGGAGCCCTGCGAAGTCCCCCTCCCCCCACCACCCCTCCCCCGCACCGCCCCCGGCCTGGCGCACCCGGCACCGGGCACCGGGGCACTTCCCCGCTTTGTCTCCTCCGTGTGATGCGATCTGTGGCCCGCCCGGCGCACAATGTGCGTCCCAAGAGGAGGTGCGTCATGGCCATCTTCCGTCTCTCTGCTCCCGCTGCCCTTCGGCGCAGCGCCACCGCCGGTGAGGCGCCCCGCGACCTGCGCGCCGGGCTCGCGGCTCGCTTCGCCGCACTTCGCGCGAGCTGCCTTGAGCGCGCCGACCCCGGGGTTATCGTCGGGTTTGCCCTTGCCGTCTCGCTGCTCGGGTTCGCCTCCATGGCCTTCGTCCCCGCCGAATCGGCCCGCGACCACACGGCGCTCGAAACCGTGGTCGAATGGGTGTTCACGGTCGCCTTCACCGCCGGGTGCGCCGCCACCTGGCTCGGGGCCGTCCGCGGACGCCGGCTCGCGCCCATCGCGGCCGTCCCCACCTCGGCGCTGCTGCTCTTCAGCGCCGTCAGCTGCCCGCTCAGCGGACACCACACCTACGGCACGTGGGCGATCGGCTCCATCGGCGCCGCGGCCGCAACCCTGCTGCTGAGCGTCGCCGCCCTTCGCACCGTCAAGACCCAGGAGTAACGCCCGCGCCCGAAGCGAGCCGCGAATACGCCGTATACTGGTGGTATGAACGGACGTTCCCGCGAGGAGCAGAATCGCCTCCTGCTCGAACGCATCGAGCTGGCGAAACAGTGGGACGACGACGACATCCGCCGCTGGCGAAACGCCACCGACGAGGAGCGCGCCCGCGCCATCGAAGGCCTGGCCGAGCTGGCCGACGAGCAGCGCCGCGCGCACGGCGAGCCGTTCCGTGCGGGCCCGCTGGACTTCCCGCCGCTGCGCCGCTCGTGAGCGCCGGCGAGGGCCTGTTCGAAAAGATCTTGCGCGCGGCGGCGCTCTTCGAATCGCACGGCATCCCGTTCGCGCTCGGTGGCGCCTTCGCCTATTCCTACTGCGGGGTCCCCCGCCAGACCACCGACATCGACTTCAACGTCTTCGTCCCCGACGACCGTGGCGAAGGGGTGGTCGAACTCCTCGGGACCATCGGCGCCCGGCCGCTGGGCCCCGATTGGCGCACCGAGGTCGCGAAGCAGGGCCAGGTCCGGCTCGCCTGGGGCGGCACCTTCCTCGACCTCTTCTTCGCCTACCACGACTTCCACGACGAATGCCGCGAACGCGCGCGGCTGGTGCCCTTCGCCGATCGCCTGATGCCCGTGCTCTCCTGCGAGGACCTTGCGGTGTTCAAGGTGTTGTTCGACCGCCCGCGCGACTGGGTGGACATCGAGAACATGGTCCGCGTGCAGGCCGGGAGGTTCGATGCGGCCCTCGTACGAAAGTGGATCACGTTCTTCCTCGGCGGCGATGATGCCCGTGTGGCCCGTTTCGATGGCATCGTGGCCGCGGCCCGCTGAGGCGCGCGCGGCAGGTTCGTTTCCGGCACTTTCCCGGCGGTCTGGTAACTTGCCTGCCCTTTGCCCCGGTGGTAGCGTTTGTGTGCTTAGTCACAAACCGGCCACCCGGTTCGCCGGGCGCCCGATTGAGTGGGAGAACCAGGTCCGCATGACAGGCAGGGTTGCGCGTCCGTTCTCCGGTCCGCGGCTCTGCTTTTTCTTCGCCCGAGCCTCAACGAGGAGGTCCGCATGAGTTTCTACGACTCCTGGTCCGCCGTGATGATCGCGGTGATCGCCGGCTTCATCCTCGTTTTCACCGCCCTCGTTGCTACGAAACTCATCGCCCCGCGGGCGCAGGAGCGCGCAAAGGGCGTTTCGTATGAGTGCGGCATGCTTCCGATCGGACGGAACTGGGCGCAGGTTCACGTCCGCTATTACCTGCTCGCCATCCTGTTCCTCATCTTCGATGTGGAAACCGTGTTCATCTTCCCGTGGGCAGTCACGTTCCTCGACCTGCCAAAGTTTGTCTTCTACGAAATGCTCGTCTTCATAGCCGTGCTCGCGCTCGGCCTTGGCTATGCCTGGCGGCGCGGAGTCCTGGAGTGGCGATGACCGAAAACACTGCTACCGCCGCCAACGGCGCCGATACCCCCGCGGCGACACCCTACGTCTATACACCCGACTACGGCGCGGAGCTGGAGCGCCTCCAGCCTGTTCGGCTGCCCGAAGCGACGTCGCCCTACAAGATCGTCCTGCCCGGCGTCCTGCAGACGGGCGCCGATACTATACTGGCCATGAGCCGCAAGAGCTCGCTCTGGCCCCTCACGTTCGGCCTCGCTTGCTGTGCCATCGAAATGATTGGCACCTTCATGTCGAACCACGACCTGGACCGGTTCGGCATCGTGCCCTGGGCGAGCCCCCGCCAGAGCGACGTCATGATCGTCTCGGGCACGGTCACGAAGAAGATGGCGCCGGCCATCAAGCTGCTCTACGAGCAGATGCCGAACCCGAAGTACGTCATCTCCATGGGCGCCTGCGCGACCAACGGCGGCCCGTACACCGAATACGACCGCGTGCTCCAGGGCGTCGACAAGATCATCCCGGTGGACGTGTACGTACCCGGCTGTCCGCCGCGGCCGGAGTCGCTGCTCGATGGCTTCCTCGCGTTGCAGCGGAAGATCATGGAAGAGAAGAGGATGGTGGGATGAGCCAGGCGCAGGCCAGCCCGCTCCCGTATCCGATCGGCCAGCAGACGCCGAAGCAGGACCTCGTCCCGCTGATCCAGCGGGTGCTCAAGGAGTTCGAGCTGACCTTCGGCGAAACGAAGACGGACGTCGACGTGACGGTGAAGGCTGAGGACCTGCTCCGCTTCGTGACCCTGCTGCGCGACCGCAAGGAGCTCTCTTTCGACTTCCTGCGTAACATAACGGGCGTGGACTTCGGCGAAGAGGGCATGGCTCTGAAGTGCCACTTCTACTCGTTCAAGCACGGCCATGCGCTGCAGGTGACGGTGAACACGCCGCCGGGCCACCCGGTTATCCCGTCGCTGACGCCGCTCTATCCCACCGCCAACTGGCACGAGCGCGAAGCGCACGAGATGTTCGGCTTCGAATTCGAAGGCCACCCGAACCTGAAGAACCTCCTCCTCGAAGAGGACCTGCACATCCATCCGCTCCTGAAAGCCCACCCGCTCCAGGCCGCCGAGATCCTTCAGGGCATCGAGAGCGGGCCGCCGGGGTTCGAGTTCTAACCATGAGCATCTGGCCAGAAGAGCAAACCCTGGTTTCCGAGGCCGACTTCGATACGGTCGACATGACCATCAACATCGGCCCCCAGCACCCCGCCACCCACGGCGTGTTCCGCATGGTGCTCACGGTCGACGGCGAGAAGGTGGTCGACTGCGAGCCGTACATCGGCTACCTGCACCGGGGGCTCGAAAAGCTCAGCGAGAACAACGACTACCGCCAGGCGATGGGCTACTGGGACCGCACCGACTACCTCGCCGGCATGGCCTGCGAGGTCGCCTACTGCATGGCGGTCGAAAAGCTCGCGGGCATCGAGGTTCCCGAGCGCGCGGAGTACATCCGCGTGATCATGGCGGAGCTTTCGCGGCTCAACTCGCACTTCATGTTCCTCGGGGCGTTCGGCGCCGACATCGGCTCGTTCGGCACGAGCTTCACCTACGCCTGGCGCGAACGGGAGCGCATCTACGACCTCTTCGAAGAAGTGGCCGGCGACCGCATGTTCCCCACCTACATCCGGGTGGGCGGCGTCACGATGGACCTCCCGGAGAACTTCGAATCGCGCTGCCGCTGGGTGCTCGAACACGCCAAGCAGGGCATCGAAGACCTGGACGGCCTGCTGACCGGGAACGAGATCTTCGTGGAGCGGACGCGCGGCCTGAGCCCGACGACCACGGAGCAGGCGATCGCGATGGGCATCACCGGGCCCTATCTGCGGGCCACCGGCCTGCCCTGGGACCTGCGCCGCGCCGAGCCCTACGGCGTCTACCCGCGGCTCGACTTCGAAATCCCGGTCGGTACCCAGGGCGACGTGTTCGATCGGTACTGGGTGCGCCTGGCCGAGATGCACCAGAGCATCCGCATCATCGAACAGTGCCTCGATCAGATGCCCCAGGGCCTCGTGCTGAACCCGGACCTGCCGAAGACGCTCCGCATCGATAGCGGCGAATGCTACTTCCGCTACGAAGGGACGAAGGGCGAATACGGGGTCTACGCGATGGCGCGCGGCGGGAACAAGCCGTACCGGATGAAGCTCCGCTCGCCCAGCTTCTGCAACCTTTCGGGCCTCCGCGAGATGGTCGTGGGCAACTATGTGGCCGACGCGATCATCATCCTCGGCTCGCTCGATATCGTCCTCGGCGAGGTGGATAAGTGAGTTTCGCGGACCCGATCTTCGGTATCCCCAGCTGGCTCGACGCGGCCATCCGCGTGGTCATCGTGGCCCTCGTGATGACGGTCATCGTCGTCTACCTCACCTATGGCGAACGCAAGCTGCTCGGGCGCTTCCAGCAACGGCTTGGGCCGATGCGGACGGGCCCGTGGGGCCTGCTTCAGGGCTTCGCCGACGCGGTGAAGCTGGTGGCGAAGGAAGACGTTCGCCCCGCGAACGCCGACCGCTGGGTGTTCGAATTCGCACCCTACGCGACGTTCATTCCCGTGTTCCTCGTGCTCGTCACCCTGCCGTTCGCGAAGGACTGGGGCGTGCGCAACCTGACGCTGGGCATGTTCTTCGTGTTCGCGGTGCTGGGCCTGAACATCGTCGGCATCATGATGGCCGGCCTCGGTTCGGGGAATAAGTTCGCGCTGCTCGGCGGTGTCCGCGCGGCGGCGCAGATGATCAGTTACGAGATCCCGCTCGTCCTCAGCCTGCTGGCCGTCGCGATGATCTCGCGCACGCTCGACCTGAACATCATCGCCGCGAGCCAGAGCCTGACCCCCGAGGAGGGCCAGCACGCGCCGTACATCGTGTTGCAGCCGCTCGCCTTCTGCATCTTCTTCACGGCCATGCTCTCCGAGCTCCACCGCGCTCCGTTCGACATCCCGGTCGCCGAGTCGGAGATCGTCGGCGGCTTCTTCGTGGAGTACTCGGGCATCCGCTGGTCGATGTTCCAGCTCACCGAATACGCCTCGCTCTGGGCGTGGAGCGTGTTCGGCTCCGTCGTCTTCCTGGGCGGCTGGGCCGTGCCCGATACGAGCGACTGGGGCGGGCCGGACTGGCTCTACCAGCTCATCATCACGTTCATCAAGAGCTTCGTCTGGATCGTGGTGGTGATGTGGATCCGCGCGACCGTGCCGCGGCTTCGCATCGACCAGCTAATGGCCTTCTCGTGGAAGGTGCTGCTCCCGCTGGCCATCGTCCAGCTGCTCATGAACGGCTTCATCCTGGTCTACGACTGGCCCGAAGAGCTGCTCACGGTGACCAGTGGCATCGGCGCCCTCGCGCTGATCGTGTTCATCCTCCAGCGCGCGATTCGCCGGCCAAAGAACACCCTGGTGGGTACCTACCGCCAGGCCCGGATGCCTGCCTCATGAAAGGTGTACTGAAAGGCCTCGGAGTCACCCTCTCCGTCTTCACCCGCAAGCCCGTCACGGTGCAGTACCCGGACGAAAAGCGGGTGTTGCCCGTGCGTCAGCGCAGCTTCCCTGTGCTGACGTGGGACTTCGACCACGACGAGCCGTTCTGCACCGGCTGCAACGTCTGCGTGCGCAACTGCCCGGTCGATTGCATGACGGCCACGATGCAGGACAACCCGAAGTACGCAGAAGGCACCAGCAACCGGCGCAAGATCGTCGAGAAGTTCTGGATCGACTACGCCCGCTGCATGCGCTGCAACATCTGCGTCGAAGTCTGCCCGTTCGAAGCCATCGTGATGGACAACAACTGGACGGGCCACGAGCACTCGGCGTACGACCGGCGCGACCTGCACATGGACCTGGACGAGCTGACGAAGCCGAGCCGCATGGGCTGGCTCCAGCAGCCGTTCCGCCCGCAGGACAACATCGAGCTGCTCGAAAAGAAGCTCGCGGGCGAAGAGCTCCCGGAGAAGGCGTTCAAGGGCGCCTGGCCCGAGGACCGGCAGGCCCAGCTCGAGCGCATCGCACGGGGCGAACAGGCCGCAATTCAGGAGCGCGAGCCTGAGAAGCCGAAGGCTACTGCCGCGACGGCCGCCGCGGGTGCTGCGGCCGGCGGCGAAGTCGAAATCCTCTCCGAATCGAAGATCCGCGCGAAGCGGATGCGCGCCGAGCGCGAAGCGAAGGCCTACATCGACCGGGGTGAGCCGGTGCCGGCCGAGATCCAGGCGCGCATCGAGAAGTACCGGAACATGAAGCCGGGTGTGCCCTACACCGAAGGCGGCGCCGCGGCGGGTGGCGCGGCCGCGGGCGGCACCGGCGAGGTGCTCACGGGCACGAATCCCGATGGTTCGATGCGCTTCCCGCCGGGTGTCGGCACAGGGCCCAAGGGCGACCCGAACTCGCCGGAGAAGGTGCGCGCGCGCCGTATGCGCGCCGAGCGCCGGGCGAAGGAGCTCATGGCCGCCGGCGAGCCTATCCCCGACGACATCGCACAGACGCTCTACGACCTCGGGTCGGACCTCGCGCCCAACGGCACCATCTGGCAGACGCTCGCGGCCAGCGGCGGTGGTGGTGGGGCGGCGGGTGCGGCAGCTGCGCCGCTCACGGGCACGAACCCCGATGGCACCATGCGCTTCCCGCCGGGTGTTGGCACGGGCCCGAAGGGCGACCCGAATTCGCCGGAGAAGGTGCGCGCGCGCCGTATGCGCGCCGAGCGCCGGGCGAAGGAGCTGATGGAGGCGGGCGAGCCCATCCCCGAGGACATCGCGAAGACCCTCTACGAGCTTGGTTCCGACCTTGCGCCTGGGGGCAGCATCTGGGAGAAGGAACTGGGCGGTGGGGCTGCCGCTGGCGGTGCTGCTCCCGCGGCTCCATTCGGGAACGGTGCTGCCCCGGCGAGCGGCAACGGCAAGATGGTGTTCCCGCCCGGCATCGGCACCGGGCCGAAGGGCGACCCGAACTCCTACGAGAAGGTCCGCGCGCGCCGGATGCGGGCGGAGCGGAAGGCCCGCGAGGCCCAGGAGAAGGGCGAGCCCATCCCCGACGACGTGATGGCCACGCTGCGCGAACTCGGCAGCCCGCTGGCGCAGTGAGAAGGAGACCCGATGGCGACTGAAGTTCTCTGGTGGATCTTCGCGGTGGGCATCGTGGCCGCTTCGGCGGGCGTCGTGTTTTCGCGTTCGGTGATCCACGCCGCCATCTTTCTCATCGGGAGCCTGGCGGGCGTGGGGGCGATGTACGTATTCCTCACGGTCGAATTCCTGGCGCTCGTGCAGTTCCTCATCTACGGCGGCGCTGTCACCGTGCTCATCCTGCTCGCGCTGATGCTGACGCGGATGGGCGCCGGCGGCGTGCCCGAACGGGTGACAGGCGCGCAGGCGCCCTTCGCCGCGGCCGTCGGGCTGGTGCTCGCGGGGGTGCTGGTTGGCGTTTCGGTGGGTACCGATTGGCGCGACAACGTGCCCGATAAGCCGGTCAACATCCCTATCGACGCCATCTCCGAACGGCTCTTCGCCGACTTCGGCGCGCCGTTCGTGATCGCTTCGGCGCTCTTGCTGGTAGCCCTGATTGGGGCCATCATCCTTGCCCGGCAGGAGGAGGGCGAGTAGCAATGGTGCCGCTTGAAAATTACCTCGCCCTCAGTGCCATCGTGTTCGCGCTCGGCGTCTATGGCGTGCTCGCCCGGCGCAATGCGGTGCTCATTCTCATGAGCGTCGAACTGATGCTGAACGCGGCCGCGCTGAACTTCCTCGCCTTCGCGGCCTACCTCGACCCCGAACGCATTACCGGCGCAGTCTTCGCCGTTTTCGTCATTACCGTTGCCGCCGCGGAAGTTGGCCTCGCGCTTGCGATTGTCATTCGCCTCTTCCGCAACCGCGCTACCAGCAACGTCGACGAGGCGGCCATTCTCAAGTGGTAGAAGGGGCCGAAAGAACGCATGGGAGCTGAACAGGCCTGGTTGCTCGCTGCTGTCCCGGCGGGCATGTTTATCGTGCTTTCGCTCATCGGGCGCTACCTGCCCCGCCAGGGCGACTTCCTCGGCGTCCTCGCGATCGGCACCTCGTTCGTCCTCTTCTTCTTCGTCCTGGCCGACTACCTCGACTTCTACAACCTGGAAGCCGGGCGCACCGCGATCACGAAGTCCATCGACTGGAGCTCCGTTGGCAGCTTCGACCTCGACTTCGGGACCTACGTCGACCAGATAACGATCGTGATGTTCGGCGTCGTCACCTCGGTGGCGCTGATGGTGAACATCTTTTCGATCGGCTACATGAAGGGCGAGCCGCGGTACTGGTGGTTCTTCGCCGTGCTGCAGCTCTTCGCCGCCTCCATGCTCATGCTGGTGATGGCGGACAACCTGCTGCTGCTCCTCATTTCGTGGGAGCTCGTGGGCGTCTGTTCGTTCCTGCTCATTGGGTTCTACTGGGAGAAGCGCAGCGCCACCGAGGCGGCGAAGAAGGCGTTCGTCACCACGCGCGTCGGCGACGTGGGCCTGATGATCGGCATCATCCTGCTCTTCCGCGGGCCGGGCACGTTTAATATCCAGGAGATCATCCACTACGCCGAAGATGGCGGGTACAGCAGCACCTACCTCTTCGTGGCGATGAGCTGCCTGTTCCTCGGGGCGATGGGGAAGAGCGCGCAGGTGCCGTTCCACGTCTGGCTCCCCGACGCAATGGAAGGCCCGACCCCGGTCAGTGCGCTCATCCACGCGGCGACGATGGTGGTGGCCGGCGTGTACCTCACCGCCCGCATGCTGCCGGTGTACGAAGTCGCCGACGGGCTCACGCTCATCATCACCATCGTTGGCCTGGTGACGGCGCTGCTCACGGGCTTCGTTGCCATCGTCCAGACCGATATCAAGAAGGTGCTCGCCTACTCAACCGTGGGCCAGCTGGGCTTCATGTTCGTGGCGCTGGGTTCGGGCAATACGACGGCGGCGATGTTCCATCTCGCAACGCACGCGTTCTTCAAGGCACTGCTCTTCCTCGGCAGCGGCTCGGTCATCCACGCTTCGCACCACCACCAGGAGATGGACGAGCTGGGCGGGCTCTGGCGCAAGATGCCGATAACGGGCACCACGTTCCTCGTCGGCTGCCTTGCGCTGGCTGGTCTCGCCCCGTTCGCGGGCTTCTGGAGCAAGGACGAAATCCTGCACGCCAGCCTGCACGAATGGGGCGCGTGGGCGTTCGTCCTCCTCGGGTTCGCGGCGGTGCTTACGGCCTTCTACACGACGCGGCTGTTCATCCGGACCTTCATGGGCCAGCCGCAGAACGAGCACATCTACGAGCACACGCACGAATCGAGCTTCGTGATGACCGGCCCGCTGCTGTTCCTCGGCGTGCTGGCCGTTCTCTCCGGTTTCGTCGTCTTCCACGATGTCGGCAAGGCAATCGGCTTCCCCGGCGGCATCACCGAGTTCGTGTTCCTGCACGAGCCGGAGGAGTATTCCGTCGACTGGGGTCTGTTCGCCGGGTCGCTGGGCATTTCGCTGACGGGCATCTTCGTCGGCGCGTGGGCCTACTGGGGCGGGCTGCTCGATCGCTCGACACGCGCGGCGCAGTTCCAGCCCGGCATCTACAACATGCTCGTGAACAAGTTCTACTTCGACGAGCTCTACCAGTTCATGATCGACCGCGTGGTCCTCGGCTTCAGCTACGTCGTCGCGTGGTTCGACCGCTACGTTGTGAACGACACGGGCGTCGACGGTTCGGCGCAGGTGACCGGGTACACGGGTTCGGTGCTCAAGTATCTCCAGACCGGCCGCGTGCCGAACTACGCGTTGGGCATTGCCCTCGGCGTAGTTGGCCTCGCGGTGGCCGGGCTTGCGGTGAGGGGCTAACCA
>JBLNCO010000354.1:0-18908 GCA_050260715.1 Hyphomicrobiales bacterium
CGGGGTTCGATTCCCGTTCGGCGAGCGAGCGGTAGAGCGCGGCTCCCTCGCGTTCGAGCGAGGCCAGCAGCGCCTTCTGTTCCGCCGAGGACTTGCCTTCGAACAGCGAGGCCATCTGCTGCTCCGGCGAACGGCGCCGTTCGAGCACCATCTGTGTCTGCGTGACGATGGCGATCACGCCGCCCTCCGGCCGCCGGACGGTGGTTTGCCAGACCATCGTGCGGCCGCCTCGGTGGATGGGGATGCACTCGCCGGTCACGGTCGTGCCCGCGACTCCCGCGGCGATGAAGTTCGTCTTCGATTCGAGCGTGGTGGTGCCGTAGCCCTTCCCCTCGGGCAGGTTGAGCACGGTGCCCATCGCACCGAGGGTGTCCGCGAAGGCCATGACCGCCCCACCGTGCATCACGCCCGGCACCGTACAGAGGTCGTCGCGGACGAACAGCTCGGCGGTGACGCGGTCGGGCGTGGCCGACGTGACCTTCAGCCCGAGGGTGTCGGGGAAGAAGCCCCGGACCATCTGCTGCAGATGTTCGGAACGATCGTCCATGCTGCCTCCTGTGTCGGGTTGCTACTTTGCCAGTGAAGTGGCCCCTCGAACAGATCCACCGCAACGGATGTGGCCGCGCCAATCCGCCGTCCCGGAGGAACTTTCGCGGGCGCACGTTCGTTCTATCGTAGGTGAACGCCGGATGGAGCCGCCGATGTCCCGCACGTGGATACTCTGGGTGATGCTCGGTGTCGTGGCCGCGCTGGCCGTGGGCATCGGGGTGGCGTTCGCCGTCCGGGGCGGCGGCGATACGCCCGTCTCGAGCCCGCCCAACGGTGGTGGGCCGCAGCAAGCCGCCGAGTTGCCGTTACACGAAGCGCGGCTCGAACTCGCCTCCCAGGTCAATGTGCCCGCGACCGCCATCACGCTCACGGGCATCCGTGCGGCGGGCTTCGATGGCTGCCTCGGCGTGTACCGGCCGAACATGGCCTGCACCGAGCAGTTCATCGCCGGCTACATCGCGACGTTCGAAGCGAACGGCCGCGAGTACCGCTTCCACTTCGGCGGCAACAGCTTCATCGCGACCGATTTCCAGCCGCGCGGCACGCGGATCGACGACGGCATGCCCGTCCCGCCGGAGGTCGCGCCCGACTTCGTCTCGATCCTCGCCGGGTACGCCCGCGGCGATGTGGCCCTCACCGAGGGCGTCGCTCCCGGCGACGTGACGGTCGTCTCTCTCGTCCCCTCCGTCTGCCCGCCGCTCGTCAGTTGCCCGTTCCCGGGCGATAGCGGCGCGGTGGAGCTGTCGCTGGGTTCGAAGACCTTCCAGTACCTCGTGGTGCCCGGCTCGGGGACGCCGGTTGAGCGCCAGTCGCAGCCCGATCCCTTCCCGTGGGCGGCCGACGTCCAGGCGCTGCAGCTCCGGCTCCGCGAGGACCTCTCCGGGCGCGTGGGGGCCGACCTCCCCCATATCTCCGTTTCTGCCTTCCGCCTGGTGACCTGGCCCGATGGCTGCATCGGCGTCACCGAGCCGGGCAAGGTGTGTAGCCAGGCGCTGGTCGACGGCTGGGAGGCGACGCTCACCGCGGGTGGCCAGTCGTATCGCTACCACGGCTCCGGCGACCCGCACGCCGACAGCCACTTCGTGGCGGCCGACTTCGTGCCCGGGGCCATCGTGGTTCCCGGCCTCGGACGGCGCGCCAACTGAGGTAAAGAAACGGGGCCGCGCCAGCCCGGTCGTTGTAGCCTCGGGGCAGCACGTTGCCCAGGTGATCCCGGTGCGCGCCGTCGCCCTTGTTTTCGTGTCTCTGTTCGCCCTCGCGCTGGCGGTTGCCTGCGGCGGCGGCTCCGAAGCGCCGATCCCCGACGTCGCCGACGCCCACGCGGAGCGCGATGTCACCGACGGCGTCGCCCAGTTGACCACGACCGTCACGGTGCGGTTCGATCGGCGCTTCGAGTTCGACCAGGCGCGCGTGCCGTTGCCTTCGCTCTTTGAGTTCCAGGTGCCCGAAGCCGGAGGCGGTACCACCCGCGTGCTCGTCCAGGAGGCCGCGGTCTCGCCCGATGACGCGCGCACCGTCACGCTCAAGGTCGACCGCCTGATCCCCGACCAGAGCGAGCTGCGCATTTCGAAGTCGGCGTTCCGCCGCGATGAGAAGGGCCAGATCGTCGCGAAGGTGCGAAGCGACGTCACCGAACTGGCGGCGCTGCTTGGTTCGACGCAGTTCGCCGTCACGAACACCGACCTGCTCGACGCCAGCAATCAGCCCGAGCCCCAGCCGGCCGACCGCGATGCGGCCGCGATGCGCGCGGCCCTCGATGCACACCTGCAGGCCCGCGGCACTCCGCAGGATGTCCGCGACCGCGCGCTCCAGCGATACGACGAGATGCCGCCGGATATCGTGCTGAGCCCGAAGCTCCGGGCGGCGCTCGCCGGCCTCACGGGGACGTTCGCAGAGGGCGCGATCGACGACCTGCTGACCGCCAACAACTGCACGGGCATGCCCGCGGCGCGCATCGCCTTCGAGGTGCCGCCCGACGCACCCGACCTCTTCGCCCGCGTGACCTTCACGCCCGATGGCGCGCGGATCGTGTCGGTGAACCCGATCCTCGAAGGCGACCGCTTCGAACGGCTGATGCCCATCCTCGCGCACGAGGCCATCCACTGCGACGACGACGCCGGCCGCATCGAAGAGGTCGCGGCGACGGCCTTCGATTCGTTCCTCTACCTCGGCCTGATCACGGTCGACCCCACGATTGTCGAAGGCGGGACGAAGCTTTCGAAGGACCTGAATGTCGATGTTGTGGCGATGTTCAACAGCGGGCGTCGGTTCCCGGAATCGGTCGGGGTGCTGCCGAGCATCGGCGTGAAGCAGGTGCTCCCGCTGAGCAGCGTGGGCTACGCCTCGTTCGCAGAGCTGGTCGCCGCCGCCTACGAGGGCATCCCTTCGACCGCCTCGCCCGAGGAGCCGCTGGCGCACCAGTACGCGGCGGTGCTCGCGCAGGCGAACGGCATGCCCGAAGGGCCCGCATTCAACCTCGCCTACCTCGATGAACTGCTCGGGCGGTCGGTCGACCCGGCATCGCTGGCGACGGTCATCCAGGTGTTCGGGCTCGCGCCTTCGGAGTAGGCGGGCGGACTATTCTTCCGGTGCGAGCTGGATCGTTTCCTGCACGAGGTTCAGGAGCTGCTCGGCGGCAAAGGGCTTCTGGACGAAAACCGTGTCGGGCGTCCGCGCCGCGAATTCGGCCGGGCCTTCGGCGCTGTAGCCGCTGATAAGGATCACCGGCAGCCCCGGCCACCGTTCGGCGATGGCCCGCCGGAGCTCGATGCCCGATTCGCCCGGCATCACGATGTCGCTGATGACGAGGTCGGGTCGCTGGACATCGAGGATCGCCCGGGCTTCGCGCGCGAGCGAGGCCTGGAGCACGGTGTAGCCCTGGGTGCGCAGGAGACGGGCGAGCATCACGCGAACCGGGTCGTCATCATCGACGACGAGGATCACGCCGGGCATGGCGGTGCGGGGCTGGCAAGACTGTTCATCGTGTTCCGCCGGGTCCAGGTTCGAAGCAAGGGTCCGCAAGGCAGCCGCCATTCGTGCTCCTGGGGACAGCTCCGTCCCGCCAGGTGCCATTCTCGCGCGCGCGGCGAGGCCGAGGCATTGGGGAATCCCCTCATAGGACGGAAAGTGAGCTAACCGCCTGCCGCCGTTTCGAGAACATATCACCCTTGCGATTCCGTGTTTTTCTGGTTGCCCGAGCTTGGATGTCACACTAGTATCGATTCCCAACGAGGAGGCGGAATGCGATTCTTCTGGACGGTTGTCTCCGCGGCAATCCTCCTCTTCCTGGCCTACCTCGTGCTCGCGTGGTTCGTCGATGGCTACTTCGGCGGCAACATCGCCCCCTCGTGGCTCGAGCCGGATTCGTGGGACGCGCCCGATAGCTGGGCCGAATGGCGCGACATCGTCATCGTCTTTACGGCGATATTCTGGCTGCTGGCTGGCGTGCTGCTGTGCGTGCTCATCGGCGCGCTGGCTATCCTGGCAATCATGCTGCGGCGCGTGCTGCGCGAGAACGTCGCGCCGGCCGTCGATTCGCTCAAGGAGTCGCTCGATAACGTGAAGGGCACGACCGAGTTCGCCGGCGAAACCGTCGTCTCGCCCATCATCCGGGTGTACTCGGTCGTGCGTGGCGTGCGCACGGGCCTCGGCGCGGTTACGAACCTGCCGGGCCGCATCCGTGGCAACAAGAAGAAGCGCGGATGGCGGCGGTGAGCACGCGACAACCTGGTGGCGCCGACCCGAACGCGGTCATCGATTGGGCCCGGGCCATCGCGCTGGGTATCCGCGACACCGCGAAGGACATGCTCGAGGAAGGCCGCCGCGGCGCCCGCGAAGCCTACCAGGAGTACTGGGACCGTTTCGACGAAAAGGTGAAGCGCGGCCGCCATCGCAGGGACAGCTGAGCGGGCAGCCCGCATTCTCCCGGAAGCCCGGAAGCGAACGGCTTGGTACCATCGAGCGACGGCCACGTGTCGGCGCGGAGAGGTGCTGGAGTGGTTGAACAGGCACGCCTGGAAAGCGTGTAGGGGGGCAACTCCCTCGCGGGTTCGAATCCCGCCCTCTCCGCCACGGTAGCCTCTGCTGTAGGCGCACGAACGCGCGGTGCGAGCCAACTTCGTCGCACCGCGCGCACTCCGGTGAACTGTAGCCCGATCTTACCCCTATTTCGGCGGGAGGAGCGTCAGCCCGTGTTTCGGCGCGGCCGCCATGAGCCGCTGGATCTCCGCCTCGGCCGGCGGCGGGGGGTTGCCCGATCCCGCCCGGACGCCGACGTCCTCCACGAACCGTTCGAAGCCGGCAGGGGACGTGACCTGCAGCAGCCGCGAGGGCCCGGCCGTCACTTTGAAGGCGTGGGCGATGCCCTTCGGGAGAAACGCGAAACCGCCTGCCCCGACTTCCCAGCTCTCGTTGCCGCACTGGACCTGGATCGCCCCTTCGAGCACGTAGAACGCCTCGTCTTCGCTCTGGTGGACGTGCGGCGGGGTCTCGAAGCCCGCCTGCCCGGTCTGTTCGAGGAGGGTGAAGGCGCCGCCGGTTTCCTTCGCCGTCGCCTTGAGAATCATGGTGGTCCCGAGGAACCAGAACCGGTCGCCGCCACGGTCGGGGAGAGCAAAGCCAGAAGTCATATCCTCTTGTTCCAAGATAATCTGGCATCAAGACTACCAGCGTGACGCTCCGCCCTGCAATACTGTTTCCCGTGAACGAACAGCCTCATGCCGCCCTCGCTGTGCTGCTTCGCGATGGCTTCCAGCAGATCGTCGGCCGCGTACACCGCCGCCTCGCCGAGCTGGGCTTCGACGATGTGCGCCCGGCCCACCTGGTCATCTTCCAGCACATCTCTCCCGAAGGGAGCCGCATCGGCGAGCTCGCCGAGCGCGCGCAGCTGACGAACCAGTCCGTCGGGTACCTGGTCGACTACCTGGAGGAGCACGGGTACGTGGTGCGCCAGCAGGACCCGCGCAACCGCCGCGCGACGCTCGTGAAGCTCACCGAACACGGCTGGCGCGAGATGGAAGCCTGCTCGCAGGCGCTCGGCGAGATCGAAGCGGACCTCGTGGAGCACATGGGCCGCGCGGAGTTCGACCAGCTCATGGCGCTGCTCGGCAAGTTCTGGCTCGCGCTGCAGTCGACCGTCCCCGGGTCGAACGGTTAGCCCACCACCGTGCCAAAGAGGTCGTAGTCGGCGGCGTCCTCGATGCGCACGAGGATGCGGTCGCCGGGTTCGGCGCGTCCGCTGGCGAAGACCATGCCGTCGACCTCGGGCGCTTCGCGGTAGGTGCGCCCCACGACGACGGGGTCGCCATCTTCGTCTTCGCCCACGCCTTCGACGAGCATCGGCAGTTCGCGGCCGATGAATCGGCGTGCCTGTTTCGCGGCGATCTTCTGCTGCTGGCGCATGAACCGGTCGCGGCGCTCGTGCTTCACCTCGTCGGGCACCTGATCGGCCATATCGAACGCGCCGGTCCACTGCTGGCGCGAATAGGTGAAGCAGCCCGCGTGGTCGAAGCGGATAGCCTTCGCGAAGGCGAGCAGTTCGCGGAACTCCGCTTCGGTTTCGCCGGGGAACCCCGCGATGAACGAAGTCCGCAGCACGATATCCGGCATAGCCGCGCGCAGCTCTTCGATGAACCGGTACACCCGGTCGAGGTTGTGGGGGCGCTTCATGCGGCGGAGTACCGCTTCGGAGCCGTGTTGCAGGGGCACATCGAGGTAGGGCACGACGTTCGGGATGGCCGCCATCGCCTCGATGAGCTGCGGCGAAACGCGGCTCGGGTAGGCGTACATGATGCGCAGCCAGATTTCGGGCCCGACGGCGTCAGCGAGCATCCGTAACAGGCCGGGAAGGCCGCTCCCGACCGGCTGTCCGACGTCTTCGCCCCAGGCGGTGGTGTCCTGCGCGACGAGCACCAGCTCCTTCGCGCCCGCCTCCACCAGCCGCCGGGCTTCGCGCACCAGCAGCCCGGCCGGCGCCGAGCGTAGCCCGCCCTTGATCTTTGGGATGACGCAGAAGGTGCAGGGCGCGTCGCAGCCGTCGCTGATCTTGAGGTAGGCGCTCGGGCCGGTGACCTTTGCGGCGCTTTCGGGGATGTCGAAGATGGCGTCGACATCGACGCTCAGGAGCCGCGCGACGTCCTGCCACTGGCCAACGCCGAAGATGTGGTCGACGCCGGCGATCTCGTCGCGCACCTGACGGCCGTAGAGCTGCGTCATGCAGCCCGCGACGATGAGCGTCTGGCCATCGCGCTTGCCGGCGGCCAGCTGGCGCACGGTCTCCATCGACTGCTCCTGGCTCTGCTCGATGAAGCCGCAGGTGTTCACGATGATCGCGTCGGCGACTTCGGGCTGGACCACTGGCAGCAGTTCGCCACCCGTGAGCAGGCGCTCCAGGTGTTCGCTATCGACGTCGTTCTTCGGGCAGCCAAGCGTGACGAGGTGGTAGGTCTTGGGGACTGCCATCAGGGGCCATCACTCACGGTCAAGAGCACTTCCTGGCCTTCCGGCAGCGCATCGCCGCCAAGCGGGAACTGGCCCGTAACCTGGCCGGCCGGGGCAGGGTTCGGGTCGTGGGCCTCATTCACCTTATACCCGGCGGCGACGATCATCTGGCGCGCCGCCTCGATATCGAGGCCGGTGACATCCGGCACGATGCCCCGCGAGACGCCCGCCGGAGCCGTCGCGGTGGAGGTCGCTTCGGTCGTGCCGCTTGCGGTGCCCGTGGCCGATTCCGTGCCCGTGGCGCCGCCATTGGCGCCGAAGCCGTCGGTGTTACTGTCGCCGCCCGCGTTCGAAATCATGAACGCGAGGAGCAGCACGGCGAGGATCGCGCCGATGGCGACGATCGCCACCACAGCGGTGCGCGTTTGCGCGGCGGGGTCGGTGCGGATGCGGCGCGCCGGCGCGGGCACGCCGATGTCGACGCCGATCATCGGCTCGTGGTCGTCGTACCCCGAATCGGGGACGTACTCCTGGCGGCGCGGCGCGGGCCGTTGGGGCGCCTCGAACCTCGCCTGGCCCACCGTTGCGCGCTCCCGCGGCGGCGGTTCGCGGCGTGGAGGCTCCCGGCGCGGCGGTTCGTAGTCGTCTTCGTCGTCGTACTGGTCGTAGTCGTCGCGGCGGCGCTGCTCGTTCGCGGCCCAGGGGTCGCGCGCGGGGGCGTTGCGCCGCGGCGGAGGCGGCGGTGACTCCGACGCCCTCCGCCAGCTCGGCCGCGAAGCGCTCTGCGCGGGGATGGGGTTCTCGCGCGACGCCTTCTGCGAGGACGACTGCTCCGGGTATTCGTGCTCCCGCGGGAAGAGGGCGAGCATCTCCTGGGGATCGAGGCCCAGGTACTGCGAGTAGGAACGGAGAAAGCCCCGGGCGTATACCGGGGCAGGAATGATGTTGAACTGCTCGGTTTCGAGCGCCTGCAGATAACGGCGCGAAATGCGTGTGTCGCGCTCGGCGTCCTCCAGCGTGAGGCCCTTTGCCTCGCGCGCACGCACAAGCGCCGAACCGAGTTCAGCCATACGGCATAGCGTAGAGCGAATGGCGGTTAGGGGTTAGGGCAAATGTCAGGAGAGGCGAAAGAGCCCTCTATCCGTGCCTTCGCAAACGTGCATTGCGCCGCCAGGGAGCACTCCCCGCACTTCGGCCGCAGCTTCGTGCACAGGTGTTTGCAGTGGAGCACGATGAGCGCGTGCAGCCGGGCCCAGAGGTCGCGGTCCTCGGGCAGGTTGGCCACGAACCATCGCTGCCACTCGTCGTATTCCGTGCTCGAAGGGCCAAGCGCGAGCCGCCCGAAGAGCCGCATGGTGTAGGCGTCGATCACGAAGGCGGCCTTGCGCGCGGCATAGAGGACGATGGCGTCAGCCGTCTCTTTGCCGATGCCCCACGTGGCCAGGAGCTCCGCTCGCAGCTCGGCGGCCGGCAACGCGAGCAGCGCATCGAGCGAGCCCTGCCGCGACACCAGTTCGAGGAACGCCCGCAGCTTCTTCGCCTTCTGGCGGTACTGGCCGCTCGGCCGCACAAGCTCCGCGAGCGTCTCGGGCGGCAGCGCGGCCATCGCTCCGGGCGCAAGCGCGTCGGCGGCGCGCAGGAGGTCCAGCGCGCGTTCGACGTTCGTCCACATCGTGTTCTGGACGAGGATGCTCCCGACGATCACCTCGAAGGGGTCGGCGTCGGGCCACCAGTGCCACCCGCGCCACGCGTGCATGCGGTCGAGCTTCCCGTAAATGGCGAGCAGCCGCGCTTCGGCCGAATCGTGGGCGGTCATCCTTCGCTGTGGAGCACGGCGAATTCGGCCGCTACGGCCGGCCGCCGCCGTTCGGAGATGACCGTACGGACCGTCACTGCGGCGATGATGACCGCGCCGCCCACCACCGCCCACCACCCGGGCGTCTCGCCGAGGAACAGGAACACCCAGACCGGGTTCAGCACGGGTTCGAGCATGCCGATGAGCGAGGCCTCGAGCGCCTGCACGTGTGCGATGCCGAAGCCGAACAGCACGTAGGCGAGGCCGATCTGGATGATGCCGAGGAACGCCAGCCCGGCGATGTCGCCCGGGTCCGGCGTGAACGCGTCGCCCGCGCCGCGACCGAGGTTCACCACCAGCAGCGAGACCACGAGCAACGCGTTCCCGAGGACCATCGACCGCGGCCGCACCTCGGGCGGGCAGTCGCGGCGGCGCAGCAGGGTGAGGAACACCGCGAACGCCATGCCCGAGGTAACGGCGGACACGTTGCCCCACAGGTCATCGGTTTCGAGGCGGCCGACGAAGAAGAGCGCCATGCCCCCGAACGCGACCGCCACGCACGCGAGGTCCGCGCCGCTCGGCGGCTCTTCGAGCAGGAACCGCCCGAGCACGAGCACATAGAGCGGCGCGGTGTACTGGAGGAAGATGGCGTTCGCCGCCGTTGTCAGCTTGGTGGCGGTGACGAACAGCACGAGCATGAGCGCGTAGCTCACCGCGAGGATCCATTCGAGCCGGCCGGTGCGCAGCGGGTTCGGGACGCCGGTGCGCATGAGCACCGCGATGGAGATCGACGCGAGCAGCGACCGCCACATCGTCACGCCCAGCGCGTCGAGGTCGACCCACTTGATGAACAGCCCGCCGGTGCTCCAGAGGATCGCCGCGCCGAGCACCGCGAGCAGCCCCTGCCGGTGGTCCGGGAGGGCGAAGAACCGGGTCCGCAGGGAGCGATTGACGGCGACGGTCACGGGCACAGAGTAGCGGTGGCGATGGCCAGCGGTCATTCCCGTCAGCCGACGAGCTCGATGCTATCGACGATCTCCGGGGCGGCCGCCAGCGTTCGGTGCACCGGGCAGCGCCGCGCGATGTCGAGGAGCTCGTCGCGCTGCGTTTCGCTCAGCGGCCCGCGCACGACGATGCGCCGGTGGAGCCGCTCGATCCACGCGCCGCGCTGCTTCTCGACGCACTCGTCGCAGTCCTTCCCATACGAACGCTCATGCTCAACCTCGACGGCCACTTCTTCGAGCGGAATGCCACGGCGCCGTGCGTACAGCTGGATGGTCATGGCCGTGCAGCCGCCGATTGCGGCGATGAACAGGTCGTAGGGCGTTGGGCCGAGGTCGTTCCCGCCGTCGGAACGCGGCTCATCGCTGATCCAGCCGTGGCCTTCGGTGGTCACGAGCATGGCGTGCGTGTAGTCGGCGAGGGACTGGACGATGACCTTTGACACAGGCAGCCTCCGGCGGTGGTCCAGCTATCGTCCGCCGCCGGGGGCCTCGCGTCACGCGCCTAGACTTCGAGCACCACCTTCCCGAAGTTCGCGTTCGATTCCAGGTAGCGGTGCGCTTCGGCGATGTCGGAGAGCGGGAATACGCGATCGACGATGACGCGCACGCGGCCGGCCGCCATGTGGGGCAGGATGCTCTTTTCGAACGCCTTGGTGGCGGCCGCCTTCTCCTCCAGCGGCCGGGCGCGCAGCGTGGTCCCGCGCACGCTCGCGCGCTTCGCGAGCAGCATGCCCAGGTTCGCCTCAGTGGTCGCGCCGCCCATGAGGCCCACGAGCACCATCCGGCCCTTCGAGGCGAGGGCGCGCAGGTTCCGGGACCAGTAGCTTGCGCCGATCACATCGAGGATGACATCGACGCCGCGGTTGGCCGTCGCCGAGAGCACAGCGACATCGAAGTCGGGCTGTTCGCGGTAGTTCACGCCAAGGTCGAGGCCGAGTTCGCGCGCACGTTCGAGCTTGTCGGCGCTACCGGCCGTGCCCGCGACGAACGACGCGCCCATCGCCTTCGCGATCTGGATAGCCGCGACGCCAACGCCCGACCCGGCCGCATGGACGAGCACGCTTTCGCCTGCGGCGAGGTCGCACTGGCGAAGGGCGTCGTGGGCGGTGATGTAAACCTCCGGCGTGGCGCCGGCTTCGAGCCACGAGAGCGACGCGGGTACCTTCATCGCGAGGCGATGGTGGATGACGACCTGTTCCGCCTGCGCGCCGCCGGCGAGCAGCCCCATGACGCGCTCGCCGAGGGCGAAGCCTTCGACCCGGTCGCCGACCTGCAGCACTTCGCCGGCGAATTCGAGCCCGGGGATCTCAATCGCGGGGCGCGGCCCCGGCTGGGGATACTGGCCCATGCGCTGCAACAGGTCGGCGCGGTTGAGCGCCGCGGCCCGCACCCGCACGAGCAGGTCTTCGGGTCCGCACACTGGCGCTGGAACATCCTGCAACTGGAGAACATCGACGCCGCCAGGCGCCGGGATAACAACTGCTTTCATGCGCGGGAGTGTACATCCCGCGCATGGGTTCGCGGAGGCAGAAGCCGGATCTAGCTCTTGTCGGCCCAGGTCTTGCCTTCGGCCACTTCCTTCACCGCGGGCTCCATGATGTTCTTCGCGACCGGGCCTTCCCAGCGGTCGTAAATCACGCCGTTCTTGTCGACCACGTAGACGAACGGTTCCGAAAGCCCGCCGTCCTTCCGCAGCAGCCATTCGCGCGCCGTCGGGTTCAGTTCCTTGGTTTCGAAGTTCCGCCAGATCTCGATGTGGACGAAGTCGACCTTGTCGCGGTACTGCTCCTGCAGCGATTCCACTTCCTGGTTCACCGGGCCGCAGAAGAGCGACGTGCAGAACGCCGGCGTCGAGAACACGATGACGAGCGGCCGGTGCGCCGCGATGGCGTCCTTGATCTTGACGTCGTGCATGTCGTTCGGCGGGTCGCCGGAGTCGATCTCGTGGATGTCGGCGACGTCGGCTTTCGTCAGGTTGTCGCTGCGCGGGGCGTCCATGCCGGGCGCCGGGATGCGCGGCTTGTCGAACACCTGGAAGCCGATGTTCGCGACGCCCTTCGTGCCATCAAGCAGCGTGGCTTCGACGACGAGCCCCCAGAAGCCGGCGTGGTCGAAGTTCACGTCGACGTAGAAGCCGGCGCGGCGCTGGTCTTCGCCGCCGTGCATGTGCACCGAGCCATCCGCGTGGATGTGCTCGGTCACGGGTCCGACGCCGGGGCGGCTGGGCGTGGCGTCGGCCGCGAAGACGGGCTTCGGGTGGTTCTGGTCCGAGAGGTCGTAGAAGGTCGCGCGGGCGGCCGTCGCCCCCACGGGGCCCGTCTGTTCGACGTTCGTGATGCCGAAGACGAAGTGGTTCGGGCCAACGGTGAATTCGGCGCCCGCGGGTTGGACACCGAACTTGTTGAGCTGATCCTGCGGGACGTTGAGCATCGGGTCGCGGACGGTCCCGTTGTCGCCACCGGAAGCTGGCGTGGAGGGATCGTCGTCGTCGCCGCCACCACCGCAGGCGGCGAGCAGGAGGGCGAAGGCAGCCATTGCCGCCATGAACCACGACGAGATAGTGCGGGGCGTCACAATCGCCAGCATACCCCGGAAAGGGCAAACGGGGGAAAAGGTTTCCCTGGCCGGCGTTACCGGTGCGAACGTAAGCGGCCGGGAAATCGGGGCTGCCGGGGGGCTCCCGCGCGGCCCGCGCGCCTCGCTCCAGGGAGCCGTCGTAACCTGATTGTCCCTTCGGCTGCGGGCGGTCGCGTTCGAAGCTCACGATGTGAACACGGGAGTCATGGTCATGGCCGCGTGCCTGCTGGCAGCGGCCGGCATCGCCTACACGGGGCTGAAAAGCGGCGGCGGGACCCCCGCGGCCGCCGTGACGGCGTCCGCGACGCACGAGCCCACGGCCACCACGACGGAGGGCCTCGCGGAGCTCGCGAAGCCCTCGCCGACTGCGCCCACGCCGCCCCCCACGATACGCGTCACGCTCGCGACACTCCGGGCGATGGCCCCCGACCTCGCGCAGCGCGCCCAGGTCCACCCTGCCACGCGCACAGCGGCCGCCGGCTCCAGCGGCGGGCGTACCACCAGCGATGCGCCGCGGCCGCCCGCGCCTACCGGCGCGACTCCCGTCCCCGAGGCCCCGACCGAACCGGCCACGCCGGCGATCCCGCCCGGGCCGTCGGTGGGCTCATGCTGGCCGGTCCTATGGCCCTGCACGATGCCCTGGCTTCGCGGCGAACCGCACGGCGAGGCGACGCCCACCGTGCCGCCTTCGACGCCTGTGGTTATCCCGACGCCTCCTGCGCTACCGCCGGTGCCGCCCACGGTACCGCCGCTCCCGCCGACCGAAGCCGGCGCGCCGGGCGGCGGCATCCCGACCGAGACGCCTTAGCGTTACCTCGCGCCGTCGGTTCCCCCGGCGGAGTGGGCCTTGTTGGTGCGTAGCGGTCCGGGTTTGGCGCGCTTCAAGCGCTCGATCTCTTCCTTGGGGCAGGTCAGGATGACCTGGTTCGCGCTGGCGAGTTGCACCTGGTCCTTGCTCAGCCAGTAGTCGGAATGGCGTGGGGCGTTGACCTTGAAGTAGCCGCCCACGACTTCCTTCACGTGTCCGATGGCCTTGTTGTCGCTCGTGAACACCGGGCAGCCTTCTGTCCCGTCCAGTTCGACGGTGCTCGGGTTGCGATCATCGTCCTGCTGCATGGTTGCCCCCTCGGCGATGGTGTCTCTCTTCCATTGTGGACCCATTCGGCGTCATGGTGGCGAGCGGCGAGCACCCCGGGCGCGCAAGAGCCCTGCGAGGCGCACCGGCCGCCTGTTATTCGGGCCTGATTGCGCTGCCCGCAGGCTGGGAATACTCCTGCGCGGAGCCCGAGGAGGCGTAGCAATGCCCGATGACCGCAAACCAACACCAGCCGCGAACGACAACCCCGACGAGAAAGCGCGGCGCTTCAAGAGCGAAGACGAAATGTCGCAGGGCGCGCACCACCACCTGAACCGCAAGGAGGCGCAGTTCGAATACGACCCTTCGCGCCATCGCGCCAGCGAGGAGGGTGGTGAACCGTAGCCGGGGCTGCGAACCCGGCGCGACAGGCGGACGCTCGCCGCATCTCCCGGGTGAGGTGCGCGAATGGCACAGGTGAGCGTCCGCTGCATGGTCGACGATGTCGACAAGGCCATCGAGTTCTACACGTCGATGCTCGGGTTCAACCTCGAGATGCACCCTGCACCGCCGTTCGCGATGCTCTCGAAGGGCGACCTCCGCCTGCTGCTGAACAAGCCGGGCGGGGGCGGCGGCGCGGGCCAGGCGATGGCCGACGGCAGCCTGCCCACGCCCGGCGGCTGGAACCGCTTCCAGGTCGAAGTCAGCGACCTCGAGGCCGAAGTCGAGCGGATGAAGCAGGCCGGAGCGAAGTTCCGGAACGAGCTGGTCGTCGGCGTTGGCGGCAAGCAGATCCTGGTCGAAGACCCGTCGGGGAACGTGGTCGAGCTGTTCGAGTCGTTCTAGCGGCCCGCCATGTCGCCTTCGATGGCCATCCCCGCGGTGCGCTCCTCGCCGGGGCGCACCCCCGGTGCGAACCAGAGATAGGCCAGCGCGATGACGCCCGCCACCAGCGACCCGCCGAGGATGCCCATCTTGGCGTCGGCGACGAGCGTTTCGGATGAGAACGCCAGGTTGGTGATGAACAGCGATACCGTGAACCCGATCCCGGCGAGCATCCCGACGCCGAGCAGCTGCGCGAAGCCGGCGTTGTCGGGGAGGCGCGCGAAACCGAGGCGCACCGCCAGCCACGCGAAGAGCATGATGCCCACGGGCTTCCCCACCACGAGCCCGATCGCGACCCCGGCGGTCACGGGGCTCTGAGCGGCGTCCCGCAGCGAATCGCCGGAGACGGCGACCCCCGCGTTCGCAAGCGCGAATATCGGCACGATCAGGTAGCTCACCCAGGGGTGCAGGACGCGCTCGAGGCGGTCGAGCGGTGATTCGGTGCCGGAAGCGAGCCGTTCGAAGTCGCCGAGGATCGCCTGCTGGGCTTCTTCGTCGCCGGCTTCGAGCGCCGCGCGGTAGGCGCTCAGCAGCTGCGCGCTGCTCCGTTCGAATTCGCGCCGGCTGAAGAGCGGCTGCGCCGGGGTGAGCATCGCCAGCGCTACCCCCGCGATCGTGGCGTGGATCCCCGACTTCAGCACGGCGAACCAGAGCAGCACGCCGAGCGCCACGTAGACGTCGGTCGAACGAATGCCGCTGCGCCGCGCACCGACGATGACCGCGAGCATGACGGCCGCCCACGCAAGCGCCTCGAACGAGATGTCGTCGGTGTAGAACAGGGCGATGACGGCGATCGCGCCTAGGTCATCGACGATCGCGAGGGCGAGCAGGAAGACCTTGAGCGCGAAGGGCACCCTTCGCCCGAGCAACGCCAGCGCCCCGAGCGAAAAGGCGATGTCGGTGGCCATCGGGATGCCCCAGCCGTGCGCACCATCACCGCCGGCGTTGAAGGCCGTGTAGATAAGCGCCGGCACGATCATCCCGCCGAGCGCAGCGGCAACGGGCAGGGCGGCCCGGCGCGGCGATGCGAGCTCCCCCTGCAGCACCTCGCGCTTGATTTCGAGCCCGACGACGAAGAAGAAGATCGCCATCAACCCATCGTTCACGAGGTGCAGCAGGTCCTCGTCGACGGTGAACAGGTTCGCGTCGAGGGCGAAGCGCGCGTGCCAGAGGTCGTGGTAGGCGTCGTCCCAGGGGGAATTCGCCCACGAGATCGCGACGACCGCTGCGGCGAGCAGGAGGATGCCGCCCGACGCCTCGGTCTGGACGAACAGCTGGATGGGCCGCACGAGGCGCTCGGCCACGAACGCGCGGCCGGCGTCGCGCGCCCGCTGCTGCGCGCTCAACGCACCCCTACCGTTCGCGCCGGGAGGCCACGGTCCATCGCCTTACGGTAGGAGGAACCGCACGCAACAGGAAAGACGAACGGCCACCTTTGCCCGCAAGGCTCGGCTCAGCCGCTTAGCCTGTTTTGGTTCCCCTCCCCCCGCGCTACCCCTGGAGCCGCGGCGGGTTCTGCACGCCGATGAGCTTGTTCCAGAGCTGGTAGTCGACGGTGTCCTTGCGCACGAACCAGTTCTCCGGTTCGGCGATCATGTTGCCCGTGGCGCTGAATTCGCGGCAGCCGCCGGCGAGGTCGATGTAGGTCGCACCCTGGTCGAGCCGTTCGCCGGCGCGCAACACCGGAATGCGCCGCAGTTCGTCCTTCGTCAGGTTCCGCAGCACGCGCGTCGCGGCCTTGATGTCGCTGGCGTGCAGCGGCGGCGCTTCGCGGTCGCCCTCGGGCCCGTGATTTTCGCCGGCGAGGGCGTTGGGGCTCAGGTCCTCGCGGTACTCCGGCGGATGCTGCGTGCCGGGTGCTCTCCGCTGGTCAGCCATCGCTAACTCCCCCGCGAGCCGTTGTCGGCGTTCGAATCGCTGCCGCTGCGGTGGTTCCGGCGATGGTCGGCCCGGTGCTCGGCCGCGAGCGGATCGCGCGTGTCTTCGATCCAGCGGGGCTCGGCGCGTTGGGGCGTGGGATCGGTGTTCCGGTGTTCCCGCGCCTGCTGTTCGTACGTTTCGTGCTTCTTGTAGCTTCCCGTCGTGATGGTCATGCTCTCGTCCGGGTTGTTCCGCCCGCGCGAGATGTTCTGGTCGTTCCGGTCTTTCTTGTGCTGGCCCTGTTTCGCCATGCGGGCCTCCTTCGTGGAAGGTCTCGTCCACCGTGGACCGGGCACGGCTTCGAACGCCGCAACCGGGGCACAAGCGGGGTTGCGGCCGGCTTTCAGCGCCCGGAGCTTTCCCCGGCTTCGAAAAATATTGTTCGCAATCCCGCGCGAAACGCGGCGAAGGTCTATAGTTTCGCCGCGATGAGGAGGCTCGTATGACTAGCTACAGCATCTTGCTTTTCCTGCACATCCTTGCCGTCATCCTGGGCCTTGGCGCCACGTTCGCCTTCCCATTCATCCAGGCGGTGGGCGATCGCAACGGCGTCGTGGGCGCGCGGCTCGCAATCCGCACGATCAAGCGCATCGAGGACTCCTTCGTGTTGCCCGGCGCGGTGCTCGTGTTCCTCTTCGGGCTGGGGCTGATCTTCAACGACCAGACCGGCTACGACGACGACATGCCCGCCTGGCTGAGCATCGCCGTGGTGTGGTTCATCATCGCGTTCGTGGTCGCGGTGCTCGTGCAGCGGCGTAACGAGAACCGGGCGCTCTCCATCCTCGAAGGCACCTCCGATGGCGCGGACCTCCCGGCCGAATACACCGCGGTTAGCCGCCAGCTGCAGATGGTCGGCGGCCTGCTCGCGATTTCGGTCATCGCCATCGCGTTCCTGATGGTCTGGGGCCGCGAACACGGGTTCTAGCCACCGCTCCGTTTCGCCTGAGCGAACGCGGCGCCGCTACCACCAGAGCACGTCGTCGAGCGGGTCCTCGTGCGCTTCGAAGGCGGGGTCGTGGTCCTCGCTCGACCAGAGGTCGGTGCCGAGGTACTTCCAGCCGGCATCGGCGAACACCATCACGATGTTGCCTTTGCGGATGCGGCTGGCGGTGCGCATCCCGGCGTGGAGCACCGCGCCGGAGCTGATGCCCCCGAAGATGCCCTCCGCGAGCATCGCACGGCGCGCGTGGGAGAAGGCGTGGCGGTTCCCGACGATGATCTTCCCGTCGAGCACGGACTCGTCGAGCACGGGCGGGATGAACCCGTCGGCGAGCGACTTGAGCCCCTGCACGTGCACGCCGAGCCGTGGCTCCACGCCGAGCACGTGGCAGCCCGGGTTCGCCTCCTTCAGGCGGCGGCCAACGCCCGAGATGGTGCCTCCCGTGCCCATCCCCGCCACGAACACATCGACTCGCGGCACGTCCGCGAGGATCTCGGCGGCCGTGGTCTCGTAGTGCGCGCGCGCGTTTTCGGGGCTGCCGAACTGGTTCAGGAGGTACGCGCCGCGCTCCTTCGCGATCTCCTGCGCGACCTCGTTGGCGGTCTTGATCCCCGCCTGGCGTGGGACCCGGCGCACCTTCGCGCCGTACACCGCGAGCAGCTGTTCGATTTCCGGGTAGACGCTTTCGGGCACGCAGACTTCGACCGGGTGCCCGAGCAGCCGCCCGAACATCGCCAGCGACACGCCGGTGTTGCCGGTCGAAGCTTCGACCAGCGGTTGCCCCGGTTCGAGCGCCCCACTGCGCCGCGCCTCCTGCAGGATGCGCAGCACGATCCGGTCCTTGATCGAGCCGGTCGGGTTCGTCCCCTCGAGCTTGGCGAAGAAGCGCACACCCGGCTCGGGCGAAAGGCTCTTGAGCTCGACCAGTGGCGTATTCCCCACGAGCCGCGCCACGGCGGGCAGTTCGAGCGCGGGCCGGGTCTGCATGAGGCCAGTGTATCCAGCGCCGTGACCGCCGGCTCGCCGCCGGGCCGCGTGCTTCGCGAGCTGTGGTTGCTCGTATGCGATGGCAATTCACCTGCGAGGGATCGGGGCCTTTCCCCGCAGCCCGTTATCCTGCGTGCCGATGACGCGCGTCCGGACCTTCGCCCTGCTTGCGGCCCTGCTCGGCGCCGTAGTTCTCTCCTCATGCGATACGGGCGGTCCCCCTTCCTACCTGTCTCCCCCGGACGCGCGTCCTCCCGCCTCGCCTGCCGCCGACGTTCCCGATCCCCAGGTGCCGCCGGGCAATGCCGCCACGCCGGTCGTGGCCGAACCGGTCCATACCGATGCCCGCCCGGCGCTCCAGCCAGCCGCCTGGGGGCACGTCCCGGCGGCGCTGCGGATGCCGGCCCCGGCGCTCTCCGCATCGGCGGCGGTGGTGATCGACGAGGCATCCGGACAGGTGCTCTACGACATCGACGCGCACCGTCAGCTCCCGCCAGCCAGCCTCACGAAGATCGCCACGGCCATGGTGGTGCTCGAATCCGGCATCGATTTGAACTCGCAGTACACCACCGATGTCGACAGCGAGCTCATGTACAACAGCTCGGTGATGGGCCTCAAGCCGGGGGACCGGTTCACCATCCGCGACCTGCTCTACGGGATGTTGCTGCCTTCGGGCAACGATGCAGCGCTAGCGCTCGGGCGGGCGGTCGCCGGCAGCGATACCGCCTTCGTGGCGAA
>JBLNCO010000355.1:0-5657 GCA_050260715.1 Hyphomicrobiales bacterium
CGGACCATGTCGTCGGCGTTCACGCCGGCGCCCACGCCCGACTCACGGGCGGCGCGGCCCTCGATCGCGGCATCGGCGACCTTGCCGAGGATGAGCTTGATGGCGCGGATGGCGTCGTCGTTGCTCGGGATCGGGTAGGCGATGGGGTCTGGGTCGCAGTTGGTATCCACGAGCGAGACGATCGGGATGCTCAACCGTTCGCACTCGGAAACGGCGATGGCCTCCTTCACCGTATCGATGATGAACACCGCGGCGGGCAGGCGGTCCATGTTCTTGATGCCGCCGAAGTAGCGATTGAGCCGCTCGATCTCGTTCGAGATGTCGAGCTGTTCCTTCTTGGTCAGGCGGCTGTAGGCGCCGGCCGCCATCGAGCTTTCCAGGTTCTGCAGATGCCGGATGCGGCTCTGGATGGTGCGGAAGTTGGTGAGCGTGCCGCCGAGCCAGCGGTTATCGACGAAAGGAAGGCCGGCGCGGGTGGCTTCGGCCTCGACCGTGTCGCGGGCCTGCTTCTTCGTCCCGATGATGAGCACATCGCCGCCGCCCGCGACCACGTCGCGGATGAAGTTGATCGCGTCTTCGAGGCGCGTCACCGTCTGCTGCAGGTCGATGATGTGGATGCCGTTGCGTTCCGTGAAGATGAACTGCCGCATCTTCGGGTTCCAACGGCGGGTCTGGTGGCCGAAGTGGACGCCGGCCTCCAGGAGCTGCTTCATGCTTACGGGCGTTACCAGGGGGTCCTCCAACAGTGCGACGCATAGATTTGACCCTGCCCGCGGTTAACCGCGACAGGAGCAGGCGCCGCCAAATTACACTCGTCCAAACGAGCTTAACCCCACGAAATGTTCCGAGAAAGAAATTTGGCATCGCGCGGGCTACCCGGCGCGCATCGGATCGGCGCTCGCGCCGCCGAGCACCTGCCCGCCGGCCCCGATAGACTGGCGACACCTTCTCTCCAGGAGTCCCGCGTTTGGTGTACGAACAGATCTCCTACGACGTGGCCGACCGCGTCCTCACGATTACCCTCAACCGCCCCGAAAAGCTGAACGCGTTCACGCAGCAGATGATGCGCGAGATGATCGACGCGTTCGACCGCGCCGACGCGGACGACAACATCCGGGCAATCATCGTCACCGGGCAGGGCCGCGGCTTCTGCGCGGGCGCCGACCTTTCGGCGGGCCCGGGCACGTTCGATAACCGCGA
This sequence comes from Hyphomicrobiales bacterium, assembly GCA_050260715.1. Classification (GTDB taxonomy): domain Bacteria; phylum Chloroflexota; class Dehalococcoidia; order Tepidiformales; family Tepidiformaceae; genus JALOAP01. The sequence goes on from JBLNCO010000355.1 coordinate 1,201, forward strand.
ACGGGGCGGTTCGCTGAAGCCGACGGAGCACCGGGACGGTGGTGGGCTGCTCACGCTGCGCATCTTCGACTGCAAGAAGCCGGTCATCGCGGCCATCAACGGACCCGCGGTCGGCGTGGGAGTCACGATGACGCTCGCGATGGACATCCGCCTGGCCTCGACGGCGGCGCGCTTCGGGTTCGTGTTCGCGCGGCGTGGCCTTGTGCCCGAGGCGTGCAGCACGTGGTTTCTGCCGAAGGCGGTGGGCATCAGCCGGGCGCTCGAATGGGTGTATTCGGGCCGCGTGTTCCCGGCGCAGGAGGCGCTCGATGGCGGGCTCGTACGCAGCCTGCACGAACCGGAAGAACTGTTGCCCGCGGCGAACGCGCTCGCCCGGGAGATCGCCGATAACACGTCGGCCGTGTCGGTGGCGCTCTCGCGGCAGATGCTCTGGCGGCTGCTCGGCGCCGACCACCCGATGGAGGCGCATAAGCTCGACTCGCGCGGCATCCTGGCGCTCGGGCAGGGCGCCGATGCGCACGAAGGCGTCGCGTCGTTCCTCGAGAAGCGCCCGCCGCAGTTCTCGATGAAGGTCACGCAGGACATGCCCGATTTCTTCCCCTGGTGGAAGGAGCCGGTGTTCGAATAGCGCGAGGAGGCCCCGGTGGCGAAGTTCGTGACCCTCGATCGGCCGCGCGAGGGCGTGGCGCTGGTGACGATGGCCAACCCGGCCATCAGCAACAACGGCTCGTGGGAGGCGATCGGCGAGCTGGCCAACGCCCTCCGCGAGGCACGCGAAGGCGGGGCACGGGTTACGGTGCTCGCCTCGGGCGTGCCGGGCCACTGGTTCGAGCACGCCTGGCTCGCTGACCTCGCGAACGCGATGGCCGGTGAGCCGACGACCGGCGACGGCGCCGCGTGGTACCGCTGCCTGCAGGAGCTCACGAAAACGGCCGTGGTGAGCATCGCCGCGATTTCGGGCGATTGTTCCGGCGGCGGGGCGGAGCTCGGGTGGGCGTGCGACCTGCGCATCGCCGAGGAGCAGGCGTGGTTCGGGCAGCCCGAGGTGCAGATTGGCGTGACCACCGGCATCGGCGGCACGAGCCGGCTCGCGCGGATCATCGGGCGCACAGCGGCGGCGGAGATGGTCCTCGATGGTTCGCCGATGACCGCGCAGCGCATCTACGAGCTTGGCGGACTGAACCGCGTGGTGCCGACAGGACAGGCGGTCACCGTGGCGCTCGAATGGGCGGCACGGCTGGCCGAACGCCCGCCGAACGCGCTCGCGGGGCTCAAGCAAATCCTCATCGACAACGACGAGCTGCCGCTGGAACAGGCGCTGCGGAACGAGCAGCGCGTGTTCCAGGAGGTCGCCTCGAAGCCGGAGGCCATCGCCCGCATGCGCGAGATCCAGGCGCGCCACTACGCGGGCGAAACCTTCCGCGACCTGTACGGCCCACCGCGCTCCTAACGCGGGTCGATGGGCGTGAGCGGCCCGATGCGCGCTTCGATCGCCTCGGCGGCATCGAGGCAGAGGTCCTCGCGGAACCGCCCGCCGATGACCTGGACGGCCTGGGGCAAGCCGTTCGCGACGCCGACGGGCACCACGGCCGCGGGCAGTCCGAGGAAGTTGAGCGTGACCACGAGCCGCAGGTCCTTCAGGAGCGCGGCCGGCCCGCCCGGCTCCAGGTCGAACCCGACTTCGAAGGGCTGACCGCAACTCACGGGCCCGAGGATGATCGGGAATTGCGCCTGGAACTGCGACCAGGCTTTCGCGATGCCCTGCCGCTGCGCCCAGCCCATGATGTAGCCGCCGTAGTCGAGCTCGGGGACCGTGCCGAGCGCGTGGTTGAGGAACACCAGCGCGTCGGCGCACGCGACCTGTTGGAGGACCGGCAGCAGGCCGGTGCGCACCTCGGCGAGGAGGAGCTGCGCCCAGACATCGCGTGCTTCGGCGACGAGCGGCGGGTCGATGTCAATGATTTCGTAGCCGGCGTCCTTCAGGGCATCTGCGGCGCGGCGCACGCCCGCGGCCACGTCCTCGTCCACGCCTTCGCCCGCGGGGTCGATGGTGACCGCGACGCGCTTCGGCGCCTCCGGGCTGCGGAAGGGGGCGGGTGTGTGCAGCGGGTCGCGCGCGTCGGGGCCGATCATCGATTCGAAGGCGGCGCGGAGGTCGCGGACGTAGCGCGCCATCGGGCCCTGGACGGCCATGAGCTGCAGGGTCAGCGTGGCCTCTTCGGGCGGCAGCGACGTTGCATCGGGGATGCGGCCCATGCTGGGCTTGAGCGCGGCCACGCCGTTGCACTGCGTCGGCCAGCGCAGCGAGCCGCCGAGGTCGTTCCCGAGGCCGAGCGGCGTCATGCCGGTCGCGAGGGCCACCGCTTCGCCGCCGCTCGAGCCACCGGGCGTGCGCGTGGGGTCCCACGGGTTCTTCGTGGCGCCGCGCAGGCCGTTGTCGGTGTGCCAGCGGAGCCCGAAGTCGGGGAGGTTCGTCCGGCCGATGGGGATGGCGCCGGCCGCCTTCAGCTGCGCCACCTGCGGCGCATCGAGCGGCGGGATCGCTTCGGCCATGGCGGCGATGCCCTGGGTGGTGGCGCTCCCCGCCAGGTCGATGTTCTCTTTGATGGTGAACGGCACGCCGTGCAGCGGCCCGAGCCGCCCACCGGCCGAGAGTTCGCGATCGGCTGCTTCGGCGCCGCGTAGCGCATCGTCCGCGAGCGTGACCACCACGGCGTTCAGCCCGGGATTCACCTGCTCGATGCGCCGGAGGTGCGCTTCGACCACCTCTCTCGAAGTGACCTGCTTACCCCGGATCGCGGCCGCGAGGTCGGTGGCGCTCATCTTCCAGAGTTCGTTGCTCATGTCGGGCCCTCCCCTTCGAGGCCCGGACAGTAGCCCAACCGCCGAAGCGTGTCCAGCGCACGAAAACGGGGGCACGAGCGATGCTCGCGCCCCCGGGATTGCCGGCGCTCGCGCAATTAGCCGGCGGCTGTCGCAGCTTCGACCGGCCACCGCCGGGCGTCCGCTGCGGCGGCTTTCGCCTTCCGGATCCGGGCGAGGCGGATGAGCCGCTCGGCGCGCAGCGGGCCGTCCGGCGGGCGGAAGCCGCACTGCAGGCAAACCAGGTCATTCATCGGGCCGTCCTGCTCCAGGAGCAGGGCGCCATGGCACTTTTCGCAACCCTTCATCAGCAACATCTGTACTCTCCTCGCTCTGATGGGCCGAGACTACCAACGGCCGGTTTCGAACAGACCCGAGAAGCCGCGAAGCCAAGTCGCGAATCTGTAACAGGCGTACTGTCTGAAACGGTACGGTTATCCGGGGCGCCCGAATGGGTGCTAGGGTGAAAGCATGCCGCGCGCCCGTAAGCCAGCAGACGAAGCCGCGCCTCGCGAGGCCGGGGAAACCCCGGCGGAGGCCGCCGAACAGCGCCTCCAGCCCTATCGTTCGATGCGCGACTTCTCGCGCACCGAAGAGCCCTCGGGCGATGAGGCGGTTTCCCCTTCGGAGCAGCCGCGCTTCGTGGTCCAGGAGCACCACGCGACGGCGCTTCACTGGGACTTCCGGCTCGAGCGCGACGGCGTGCTGGTGTCGTGGGCAGTGCCGAAGGGCATCCCGCCGGACCCCGATACGAACCACCTCGCGGTCCACACCGAGGACCACCCCCTATCGTATATCGACTTCGAAGGCGAGATCCCGGAAGGGGAATACGGCGGTGGCAAGGTCATCCTCTGGGACCAGGGCACCTATGAGCTGCACAAGTTCCGCGACGCCGAAGTGATGGTGACGCTGCACGGCAAGCGCGTGCAGGGCAAGTACGTCCTGTTCCAGACCGACGGCAAGAACTGGATGATCCACCGCATGGACCCGCCGCAGGACCCCACGCGCGAGCCGATGCCGTCGCAGCTCGTGCCGATGTTCGCGAAGGCGGACCGCTTGCCCACCGCCGAGGGTCAGTACGGCTACGAAATCAAATGGGATGGCGTGCGTGCGATCGGGTTCGTGCAGGGAGGGCGCATCCGGCTGCAGAGCCGGAACCTGCTCGACATATCAAAGCAGTACCCGGAGCTGCACGAGCTCGGCGAGTCGCTGGGCGCGCGGGAAGTGATCCTCGACGGCGAAATCGTCGCGCTCGACGACCGCGGTATCCCGAGCTTCGAACGGCTGCAGCCGCGCATGCACCTCACGCGCCAGCACGACATCCGGCGGCGCATGCAGGACACGCCGGTCATCTACATGCTGTTCGACCTGCTCTACCTCGACGGCCATTCGACGATGCACCTCCCCTACACCGAGCGCCGGAAGCTGATCGAGGCGCTCGAGCTCGCCGGGCCGAACTGGCAGACGCCCCCATACCACCTTGATGGGCACGCACTGCAGGAAGCGAGCCGCCAGCAGGGCCTCGAAGGGGTCGTGGCGAAGCGGCTGGACAGCGTGTACGAACCGGGCCGGCGAAGCACGAACTGGGTGAAGGT
>JBLNCO010000356.1:0-5336 GCA_050260715.1 Hyphomicrobiales bacterium
CTCCAGACCAGCCGCGGCGACATCTACGGCGTGATTCACCCGGTCGAAGGCGGCACCGGTGCGGTCATCTGCGTGGGCGGCGCCATGGGCGGAATCGAAGGCCCCGCCGACAGGGTCTACACGCGGCTCCCGGCGCTCCTCCGCGACCGCGAGATCACCGTCCTTCGCCTCGACTACCGCACGCCGAACAACCTCGAGGAGTGCGTGCTCGATGCTCTCGCTGGCTGTAGCTTCCTGAGCGGCATCGGCGCCACCGACCTCGCCCTCGTGGGCCATAGCTTCGGCGGCGCCGTCGTTATCCGCGCCGGCAACCTCCACCCCGCGATCCGCGCCGTGGCGGCGCTCTCGTCCCAGACCTACGGCACCGAAGAGGTCGAAGACCTCGGACGGCCGCTCCTGTTGGTCCACGGCACCGGCGACGGCATCCTGAGCTACGTGGCCAGCGAGCAGATCTACGCCCGCGCCCGCGACCCCAAGCGCATCGTCCTGTTCGAAGAGGACGATCATCTCTTCAGCCACTTCGCCGGCCACGTGGGCGAACTGCTGGCCGAATGGCTGCCTGCCCGCCTCGCCGGCGACCCCATGGAATCCTCGCGCGACGAAATCAGCGCTACCTGACCGCACCTGGCGGCATCGGCGCCTGAAGTCCCGCTCGCCACGGCACGCGTACCCGCTGAAACCGATTTTGCCTACCGGTTATGATTCCCGGTTATGAACGCAAGTCCGGGTGCGCCCCATCTTGTCGCGGGCCGCGAACACCTCGATCACGGCGACTGGGAGGCCGCTCGTAAGCGCCTCGAGCTTGCGGTCGCGGCCGACCCCACGCCCGAGGCGTTCGAGGCCCTCGCCACCGCCTGCCGCTGGCTCAGCGACGAGCCCGCCACCTTCGACGCCAACGAGCGCGCCTACGCCCTCTACCGCGCCCGCGGCGACCGGCTCGGCGCGGCTCGCATGGCCATCCTCACCGCCCAGGACTGCCTCGACTTCCGCGGCGAAGGGGCCGTGGGCAACGGCTGGCTCCACCGCGCCCGCCGCCTGCTCGATGGCCTGCCCGAATCGTCCGAGCACGCCTGGCTCGCCCAGACCGACGGCTACTTCGCGCTCATCACCCGGAACGACACGGTCGCCGCACGCGCCGGCGCGCTCGAATGCGAGCGCATCGGCCGCGCCGTCGGCGACCTCGACGTCGAGATGCTCGGCGTCGCCCTCGACGGCCTCGCACTGGTGAGCGAAGGGCGCGTGGCCGAAGGCATGGCCCGCCTGGACGAAGCCGCAACCGCCGCCGTCGCCGGCGAGCTCAACGACGTAGTTGTTCGCGGCTCCGCCTGCTGCTACCTCATCGACGCCTGCAGCCGCGTGCGCGACTTCGACCGCGCCGCGCAATGGTGCCCCCGGATGAAGGCGCTTTGCGAGCGCATGGGCTTCGCCAGCTTCTACTCCATCTGCCGCCCGAATTACGCCCTGGTGCTTATCTGGCGCGGCGCGTGGATTGAGGCCGAACACGAGCTCTCCTACGCCATCGGCGAGCTCGACAGCATGCGCCCGTACGCGTCCTCCGAAGGCGTCGTGCGCCTCGCCGAGCTTCGCGCCCGCCAGGGCCGCCTCGACGAAGCGGAGGAGCTCTTTCGCCGCGTCGAATCCGACCCGCTTTCGCAGCTGGGCCTCGCGCAGCTCGCACTCGCGCGCGGTAAAGGCGCCGTCGCAGTCGACCTCTGCCAGCGCTACCTGCGGCGCATGCCCGAACAGGCCCGCGCCGAGCGCGCCGCCGGCCTCGAAGTCCTCGTGCCGGCCTTCCTGTCGGTCGGTGAGCACGGCTCGGCGAAGCAGGCCGCCCAGGACCTCCGCGAGCTCGCCGATGTGCTGGGCACGCTCGCGTTTGCTGGGGCTGCGCACTTCGCCGAAGGCCTGGTTGCCGCAGCCGAAGGCGACCTGGAGGGCGCGCAGCGGGCATTCGAAGATGCCTGCGACACGTGGGGCGGCGCCGGCGGCGCCTACGACTCCGCCCGCGCCCGCTTCGAGCTCGGCCGCGTGCTCGCTGCCCGCGGCCGCTCGGACGCCGCCCGCGAGCTCCTGGGCGACGCCCTCGAGTCGTTCCGCGAATTCGGCGCCGGGCTCGATGCCATGCGCTGCGAAGTAGCGCTGGGCAGCATCGCCACCCCACGCCTCGATTCGAGCCACCTCGACCAGTACGGCCTGACCCCCCGGGAAAAGGAGATCCTCGGCCTGCTCGCCCGCGGCTTGAGCAACCAGGAGATCGCCGCCGCGCTCGTGCTCAGCGTCCGCACGGTCGAGCGCCACGTCTCGAATCTCTACCTCAAGCTCGACCTCGACGGTCCTGCGGCGCGCACTGCAGCCGCCGCCATCGTGCTCGGCGAGGCGGTCCGCCCCCAGTCCGCCGGCTGACCCGACACCCAAATTACGTGTGCGTCACGGCCAGATTTGCGTGTGCGCACGCAGGTGTCGCGGCCGCCCGGTCCGCACCATGTTCCCGTGCCGGCGATTCGCCGGACGTCAGGGCGGACAGCCACCCGCCCGGCGGACGCCGAGCACCGGAAATCCAGGAGGACCAGCCATGACAACCCAACCCGCAACCGTCACCATCGACCCCGCCGAAGCTGAAGCCTTCGCCGGCCGCATGCTCCAGGTCGTCAACGACGCTGTGCTCGGCCTGGTGATCAGCCTCGGCCAGCAGACTGGCCTGATCGACCGCCTCGCCGAGCTCCCGCCGTCGACGAGCGAGCAGATCGCCACCGCCGCCGGGTTCAACGAGCGCTACGTCCGCGAATGGCTCGGCGCCATGGTCACCGGCCGTATCGTGGACTACGACCCCACGACCCGGACCTACAGCCTGCCGCCGGCGCACGCAGCCTTCCTGACCACCGCCGCCGGCCCCGACAATATCGGGTACTTCACCCGCTACATCGCCGTTCTCGCGGGCGTTGAGTCGCGCATTGTCGAGTGCTTCCGCACCAGCGGCGGGGTCGGTTACGACGGCTTCGCCGGCTTCCAGGAAGTGCAGGGCGGCGAAACCCGCAGCGTCTACGACGCCACGCTCCTCCAGCGCACCGTCCCATCGATCCCCGGCCTCACCGAAAAGCTCACCGCCGGTATCGATGTCGCCGACATCGGCTGCGGCCAGGGCCACGCCATCAACGTGCTCGCGGGCGCCTTCCCGAAGAGCCGCTTCACCGGCTACGACTTCTCCGATGACGGTCTTGCGGCCGCCCGTGCGGAGGCCAGCGCGCTCGGGCTCACGAACGCCCGGTTCGTGGCGCAGGACGTCGCGAAGCTCGATGTCTCGGGCGCCTACGACCTCATCACCGCCTTCGACGCCATCCACGACCAGGTGGCGCCGCGCTCGGTGCTCGCCAACATTCGCCGCGCACTCCGTCCCGGCGGCACGTTCCTCATGGTCGATATCGCCGCCTCGTCGAACCTGGAGGAGAACATCGACCACCCGCTCGGCCCGGCGTTCTACGGCGTATCGCTCATGCACTGCATGACCGTCTCGCTGGCCCACGGCGGCGAAGGCCTTGGCACCATGTGGGGCGACCAGAAGGCCCGCGAGCTGCTCGCCGAAGCCGGTTTCAACTCCGTCGGACTGGTGACGATCGAAGGCGACGAGTTCAACAACTACTACGTTTGCCGCACGAACTAGCCATTCGATGGCCAGGAACGCGAAGAGCTGCAGCGCACCCCGCCGCAGCTCTTCCCGTTGTTCCGCGATTGCAGGCTGCTATTCGAGTACGTGCGCCTGCACCGATGTGATCGGCGGAAGGTTCGGTGTCACGAGCGTCCAGGTCTCGCCTTCGTCGATGCTGGCGTAGAGCTGGCCCGTGTTCGTGCCGACATAAATGCCCGCCGGGTCCATGTCGTCGTGGCCGAGCCCGTTGCGGTACACGGTCATGTACGCGTCGCCGGTCGGCAGGCCGGCGCCGAACGCCTGCCACGTCTTGCCCGCGTCCCGGGTGCGATACACCCGCAGCGAGAAGTCAGGCGGCACCCGGAATTCGCCGCCCACAATCGGCGCCACATAGGCGGTGTCGGGGTCGTGGGGATGGACCGTCATCGCGAGCCCGAACTCCGAAGGCAGCCCCTGCGTGATGTCGATCCAGCTGTCCCCGCCGTCCTCCGTGCGGTACGTCCCGAGGTGGGTCTGCAGGTAGAGCCGGTCGCCGTCGCCGGCCGCGCGCACCAGCTGGTGCACGCACTGCCCGGTTTCGGGATACAGCGGCAGGTTCGGGTCGAAGGTGGCGCCCATGTCGCGAATCCCGCGGTTCTTCGGCTCCCAGGTCTCCCCGCCGTCGTCGGTGCGGTACACGCCGCCCGCCGAGACCGCGATCCACATCCTGCCCGGGCGCGTCGGGTCCATCACCACCGAGTGCAGCGCGAGGCCACCGTTGCTCGGCTGCCACGTTGAGCGGGTCGGCACCTGGCTCAGCGCCTTGTTCTCCGACCACGTTGTACCGCCATCGTTCGAGGCGAACACCGCGCCCGGTGCGACCCCGCAGTACACGGTGTTCGGCTCCAGGCCCGGCTGGATCCGCCAGAACCGGTCCATCACCTTCGTTTCCGAAAAGAACCAGGGATTGCTTTCGCTCGCTTCCGGGTCGCCTGCGAAGCGCGGGTTAGCCGTAGCCGTTTTCCAGGTCTCGCCGAGGTCATCCGAGTAGGTGATCTGCGGGCCGAACCACGGGTTGTTGTCGGTCGCGTAAAGCCGCCCGTTGCGCTCGTCGATGATGGCGTGGTTCACATCGATGCCACCCACGAACGGACCGCGCAGCTTCCACTCCTTGCGATCGGCGTTGCTTTCGAGGACGAACACGCCCTTCTTCGTCCCGGCGACTACGGCAACCTTCTTCATGACGTTCCTCCTGTGCCGAATGCCGGAAAGTATAGTAAGGGCACTATGCCGCGGCTACCCCCCGCTGTCACCAAAACGTAAATCCCTGGGGCCCGTCATGCGGGCGCGGCAGCCGTTCGCAGGCGGATATCGATCTCCACGCCCAGCGCTGTCCCGAGACGGTGAAGCAGGTCGAGCGAAGGCAGATCCACGCCGGACTCTATACGAGAGAGGCGCGCCTGCGAGGTCCCCACAGCGCGCGCCAGCTCGAGTTGCGTCATCCCCGCCGCCAGGCGGTGTTTGCGAATTTCGTTCCCGAGGCGCCCGGCGTAGCCTTCCAGTTCCTCGGTCGCCACGGCGCCGCCGGCGATCGCCGGCAGGATGTGGACCTCGCCGTTTTCGGGCACCGGCTGGTCGAGCCCGAAGGCCTCCTGGCTGCCCACGGCGAGGCATACTTCCGGTCGCACGCCAGCGTCGTCGACCACCCGCCCCT
>JBLNCO010000357.1:0-4804 GCA_050260715.1 Hyphomicrobiales bacterium
CCCAGGGCCATCCCCTCCGCCAGCGCAACACCGTCGTCTTCACGGCGGGCGAGCTCCTCGACCTGGAGATCGTCTGCAAGTCGCTCGTCACCGCCACCAGCCTGGTCCCGGTCTAAAGGAGGAGCCATGAAAGAGCTGACGTTCACGATCACCCGCATCGAGCCAGAGGGCGACAGTCTCCACGTCTCGGTCGAGTGGGCGGTCGCCGGGGCCGACGGAGACCGCATCGTCTTGCTCGTCGACACCCTTGCCCTGCCGCTTGACGCCGGCAGGACGGAGATCGAGGCGGCCGTCGCGCAGCGGGCCAAGAGCTACGTCCGGCCGCGGTACCTCGACCCTCGCCCGGCGCCGAAGGGCGAGCACCTTGCGCTCGTCGGCAGGGAGCGGTTGGTTTCGGAGTTGGAGGTGCGGCCATGAGGGCGTTCACGGTGCGGGTCGACGGCGATCAGGTCGAGGACCGGGCGCTGCTCGTGCTCGGCACCAGGGCCGACGGCCAGCTCCTCATCTCGGACCCGGGACAGGACGCGCGCCTGCGCTGGGTACCGGCCGAGGCCTGTCGGCTCAGCGCGCTCCACCTCGACCAGGACGAGCGCGAGTGGTGGCGGGGCTTTGCGGCGCCCACCGAGCACGGGCACTAAGGAGGGCACGATGGAGGTCTTTCTTCAAGCTGCAAGCGAAGGCGGAGAGTTCGGGCAGCTGGTCGACCTCGGCATCGCCGGCGTGGTGATCGCGGCGATGTTCGTCGCCATTCGCCTTCATGTGGAGCCGCCTGGAGGCGGTGACCGACCGCTTCCTGGAGCACCTGGAGGAGAAGGACAGGGACACGGCCGCCGCCCTCCAGTCGGTCGCCGACAACCTCCAGCGGCTGGAGGGCGCGATGGCCGAGCACGAGCGACGGGCGGTCGAGCGCCACGAGCAGCAGCTGACGCGCGCGACGCGGGAGCGGGTATGAGCGAGCTGAATTGCGTCGACATGTCCCGCTGGGGCGGCGAGCTCACGGCCGAGGAGGCCGCCTGCCTCAAGGCGGGCGGCATCGCGACGGTCATTGTAGCGAGCGGCCCGGGCGGGTACGGGCAGATGGCGCGCCAGCAGGCAGAGGCGGCAGTCGCGACCGGGCTGCGGCTGGAGGCGTACACGTATTTGGAGTTTGAGTCGGACCCCGAGTGGTGGGTCGGCCAGGCGCTCTCCCGGCTGGACGGTCTGCCGGTCGCTCGCTGGTGGCTCGACGTCGAGGACACGGAGCACGGCCGCTCGTGGAGCCCGGAGCAGCGCATCGCCTACGTCCAGCGCGCCATCGACGCCTTCGCCGCCGCCGGGGTCGTCGCCCACATCTACAGCAGCGGCTGGTTCTGGCGGCCGTACATGGCCGACACGGACGCCTTCGCGCGCCAGGGCCGCAAGCTCTGGAACAGCTGGTATGACGGCGCCACGGATGTCGACGGCCTGCCCTACGGCGGTTGGACGGCAGCAGACGTCGCGATCGAGCAGTTCGAGGGGACGTCCGTCGTCTGCGGCCAGTCGGTCGACAAGAACTGGCTCTACTTCACGGAGGAGGGAGAGGACATGGATCTGCGCGCCCGCGTGGACCGGCTGGAGCGGCTCATCGGCGGCAACGGCGTGGACGATGACGGGGGGAAGCGGCGGGTCGGGGAGGAGGCCCTGGCCTGGATGGACGGGAAGGGGTTCAGCCTCCACCTGGGGCTCGCGAATACGCAGAAAGCGATGAGCGAGCTCGGGCTGGCAGGCAAGCATGAACACGTGGCGAGTGTGGAGGTGCGCTTGCTCTAGCTCGAAGTCCTCATGCATCTCCGGCTCGTCTGGCGGCTCTGTACTTCCCAACGACCTCGTCGAGGTCAATTCCCCCGTCGAGGAAGGCCTTCATTCGCCCGACCGCATTGTCGGAGAACGACGGAAACCGACTGGCACCATGGACGAAGGTGTGTTGACAATCAGGATCAGTGTCGATGCCGAGGTGCCAACGAAGGGCCGCCGCCTTCTCGGGCGTGAGGCCTAGCTTCTTGGCAAGGTCTGCCCGAGAGAGATAGTACTTCCGCTGCAGGTCGACCTCCCGGACCGCCGCAGCTTCGGTTGGATCGTCCGCTGCAATGTAGCGGACGGGGATTCCTTCCTTCTTGCTGAAGCGAACTGTGACGGACAAACCGGTGCCCTCAACGACCGTCGTCAGACCGGCGAGTCGGGGAAAGACATCGCCACGGTCCTTACCGGCACGCACGGCCTTCTCCACACGGTCGACGTCCTTTTCGCTGATACTGACTTCCTCCGTTGTGTGCGCTTCCATCGCCAGCAACGTCCGGATCTTCTTCCGTGCCTCCGCCCTCTTGCGGCGAGACGGCTTCAGCAACTCGCGGATCTGACTGAATTCCTGATCAATCAGCAGATCCAGGTCAGCCGGTGGCTGGGTGGAGATTGGCAAGACGCGATCAGGAAGGTGATCCGAAAGGCCCTCCGAGAATACCTGCCTGAGAATGTCGTCGAAGAGCGTCACTCCCGCCCGGAGATGAACGTACAGCAACCCCTCGTCGTCACAGCCGAGGTAGTGCTGTTCATCGTCCCGGAGCGCATCCAGCGCGCGAAGCGTTCCCGCGGCCGCAGAGGAGAGCTTGAGCTTCTCGGTGGCGAGGTTGACGCACTTGTCGAAGCCGATGCTGCGGCCGGTCCGCTTGTCGAACACCACGACTTGCTTCTCCCGTAGGGCCGCCTTCAGGAGCATCTCGAAGGCATGCTGCGTATGGAGGAGCACGGTGGTGATTCGGCCGTCGTCGTCGAGTGAGTTGAACGCCTGGGCTGCGCGTCGCAGCGATGCAATTGCCTTCTGTTTAAGGAGCTTCGATTCCTTTCGCATATCGTCTCCGACGCATCGGCAGCCGGCCCCTGCCCCCCTGGTTAGTGCGGTCGCCCAGCCGGTGCGCCCGCTACGCGCATTCAGGTGCCGACTTCATAGACTTTCAGCACCTCGTCGCCGTAGTGGTTGATCACCTTCACGGCGATGCGGCCCGTCTCCGGACGCGGGAAGGGGCGGCTGCGGGTGGAGTAGAGCGAGGCCCAGGCTGCCTCGTCGATCTCCGCGCGGAGCGTGCGTTGCAGCCGCTCGTAGGGCCTGTCTGCTCCTGTGAAGTAGGCGTGGCGCACGAAGAAGCTCTCGGCGTTGTAGTTGGTGTCGATGAACCAGCAGGCGATGTCGTCCGTCGAGCTATTGCGAATGACACCAGTCGTTGGATCGTAGACGTCCAAGCCGCGGATCTCGACCGCGAGCTCGCTCTCTCCCACCGGCTCGATGAGAATGTCCGGCTCGCCAAATACCATGAACAGGTTACCGGCCCCTGTCTTCTTCAGGAGTTCATCCCCCATGGCGAGGTCTGGGTTCATCTTCGTGGGGAGCACCGTGAGCGAGCCGTACCGCTTCGCCTCTTCGCTCACATGCGGGTCGAAGGCGAACCCACAGACCAGGAGCAGGTCGAAGCCAACGCCGCGGACCGCCTCCTTCGCCGCCTCCTTCACCAGGTCCGGGCCGACGGTGCCGAATTCGGGGCCGATGCAGACCGCCACGCGCTTCCCATGGCCGTCCTCGAGGTATTCGCCGGCCGCGTGAATCCACTGGCCCGGGAACGGGTCGAGGCGTTCGAAGGCTAGTCGCTCGTTCTTGATGCCGTTCTGGACGCCCGCCTTGCGGAGGTGGTCGATGATCATGAGGCCGAAGTTGTCCGGGCCTTTGACCTGGATGGCGACGCGGCCGTCGCTCGTCTCCACGCCCTCGGTGGCGGCCGCAACTTTCTCCTCCACGGAGATCATCCGATGCGGTGAGAGGCTTTCGACCGTGAACGGGCCGGTCACCCGCACACGTTGGTTATCCTCATAGGGCTGGTCGTAGAGCAGCTCGACGTCGGCGCGGCGGGCGATGGATGCGTCGATTTCCGCCTGGCGTTCACGCCGAAGCCGCCACCATTCCGCGTGGACGTTCTCCGCGGGCGAGGGCCAGCTCTTGTCGGCCTCGCGCGGCACCTCCCACTCCTCCCACGCCTGGCCCGTGAGCTGATTGAGGCGCGCCCGCAGCGGCTCCAGCTGCTGCTGGTACCGTTCGTAGATGACGTCGATCTCCTCGTTGTTGGCGATCGACTTGAGCGTGATGTGCGGCACGCGCTTGTAGACGAACCCCTTCCGGATGTCGTGGTTGGTCTTGTAGGTCGGAGGCACCTGCCCCGTGACCTCGGTCTCCTTCTTGACACCTTCCTGCGAGTCGGCGAGGAGGTAGTAGGGGAAGCGGGCCGCCATCAGTCGCGTGCGCGCGAGGGCGAGGGCGACGCGCGAGGTGTCGGTCGTGATCCAGCGCCGGCCCCACTGCTCGGCGACGTACGCGGTCGTGCCGCTGCCGCACGTGGGGTCGAGGACGAGGTCGCCCGGGTCGGTGGTCATGAGCAGGCAGCGCTCGACGACTTTCACTCCGGTCTGAACGACGTAGACCTTTGCGTCCGTGAAGCTTCCGGTCCCGGTGTCTTGCCAGATGTTGTCGTTCGGGAAGACAGGGAAGTCATCCATCGCTCGCACGTAGCCGAGCGTGCGGCCTGTGACTGCGACGCGGCCGGCTCGCACCAGCCGTCGGCGCCCGTCGGGATGGGTCTTCCAATGCATTCCAGGGCGCGGATACCATTCCCGTCCCCGGAACCAAATGGACTCCTTTGAGGGGTCAGACGGGGCGCCGTTTGCGGGTAGTTCAGCGAACCCCCCCACGCGCCCCCTCTCGAGCAGCCCGAAAAGGGTCTGACTGAAAGTCTCGACACGGCGCTAG
>JBLNCO010000358.1:0-8349 GCA_050260715.1 Hyphomicrobiales bacterium
GCGACCGGCGAGGGCATCGAGAACATCGCTCGCGCCCAGGCGGCCGCGGAAGGCATCCCCGGGCTCGCCGGGCAGGTCGCGCAACTGGCCCGCGTCGCGCTCTCATCGCCGTCCGTTCGGCAGGCGGTATCGGGCCGCCATTGGCGCGAGGTCTACGTCGGCGCCGAGGTCGATGGGAAGGTCATCGAGGGCTTCATCGACCTCCTCTACGACACGCCCGAGGGCCTCGTGGTGCTCGACTACAAGACCGACAGCGTCGCTTCGGATGCCGAAATCGACGAGGCGATGACGCGCTACCGCCTCCAGGGCGCCGTCTACGCGCTGGCGCTGGAACAGCTCGCCGGCTCGATCGGCCGGCCGGTCGCGGGCTGCGTGTTCGTGTTCCTGCGTGGCACCGAAGCGCGCGAGCGGCGCGTCAACGACCTCTCCGCGGCCATCGCCGAGGTGAGGGCACGGCTCGCCACTGCCGGGAGCGCTGCCGTCACGTAGAATCTCGGGCGTGCCGAACTCTCCCCGTGACCTGCAACGCCTGTTTCGTCCCCGTTCCGTCGCCGTCGCTGGCGCATCGACCAATGTCGATAGCCCCGGCCACGATTACGTCCGCTCGCTCCAGGTATTCGGCTTCGAAGGGCCGATCTACCCGATAAACCCGAAGGCCGATGAGGTCGCCGGGCTCAAGGCGTACCCGTCGGTGCGCGACATCCCCGGCGACGTGGACCTGGTGATCTCCTGCGTGCCGGCGGGGGCCGTGCTCGACCTCGTGCAGCAGTGCGCCGAAAAGCGCGTGCCGTTCCTTCACCTGTTCACCGCCCGCTTCAGCGAGACGGGCGACGAGGCCGCTGCCCGGCTCGAACGCGACATCCTCGACCGCGCCGCGGCGGGCCACGTGAACATCCTCGGCCCGAACGGGATGGGCCTCTACCACCCCGCCGGCGGTCTCGCCTTCCGCCCCGACCTGCCGACCGACCGCGGCTCCGTCGCGTTCCTCAGCCAGAGCGGCAACAACGCGGTCGAAGTGGTTATCCGGGGGCACGCGCGGGGCCTGCGCTTCGGCAAGGTCGCGAACTACGGCAACGGCAAGGACCTGACACCCGGCGAGCTGCTCGCCTACCTCGCCGAGGACGAGGAAACCGCCGTCATCGGCGCCTATGTGGAAGGTGTGCCCGATGGCCGCGGGTTCTTCGAGGGCCTGAAAGCTGCCGCTGGGCGCAAGCCCGTCATCATCCATAAGGCGGGCCGCACGAAGGCGGGCGCCCGTTCGGCCGCCTCGCACACGGCCGCGCTCGCGGGTACCGCCGAGCTCTGGTCCACCGTGCTCCGGCAGACCGGCGCGATGGAAGCCCGCAGCCAGGAGCAGCTCCTCGACCTCATGGTGGCGGCTTCGCTGCTTTCGAAGCCGGCCGGGCGGCGCATCGCCATCGTCGGGGGCGGCGGCGGGCGCAGCGTGCAATCGGCCGATGCGGCCGAAGAGAACGGCTTCGAGGTCGTGCCCCTGCCCGACGACGTGCGCGAAAAGGTGCGCGTCAAGGCGCCGCAGCTCGCCGACTGGGTGGGTAACCCGGTCGACCAGTCGATCCTCGCCGGGAGCGGCCTCTCTTCGAACGGCCTGCTCGAGCTCATGCTCGAAAGCGACGCCTACGACCTCGCCATCGCGAACGTCGGCGAGGACTGGTTCCTCGGGCGGCCCGAGGCGGGCGACCGCCTGCGCCACGCGTGCAACCGGCTCGCGCAGGCCATCGAAGGGAGCTCGAAGCCCGTTGCCGTCGTCTTCGGGCCCACGGAGACCACGAACGCCGAGCACCGGGCGTTGCTCGACACCGTCCGCGACGACCTGGTCGGCCGGGGTCTCGCCGTCTTCTACAGCCCCGAGCGCGCGGCCTTCGCGCTCGGCAAACTCGCGCGCTAGCGCAGGGAGGGACCCATGGGAGTACAGCTCACGAAGGACTCGATCGACCTCGGCATCGTGGTCAGCGACGGCGCGAAGGCGCTCGCGTTCTATCGCGACACGCTTGGCTTCGAGCACGTTGGCACCACGCCGATGCCGGGCGGCGGCGGGACGATGGAGCGCTTGATGTGCGGCACGAGCCTCATCAAGGTGGTCGTGCCCGACAAGCCGCTCGAGACGAAGGCGCCGCGCGGCGGCATCCAGGGCGCCTACGGCTACCGCTACTGGACCATCTCCATCAGCAACCTCTCGCAGCTGCTGGCGGATTGCGAAAAGGCCGGCTACCGCGTGGTCGTGCCCGAGCGCGAAATCCGGCCCGGCGTCAGCATCGGCATCGTCGAAGACCCCGACGGCAACTGGGTCGAACTCCTCCAGGCCAGCTGAGGCGTTGACCGGCGGCGCGCGCCGGGAGTAGCTTCCGGCCATGGACCACCTGCCCCCATCGGCGTCCGTCGACGATGTCTGTGCGCGCCTCGACGCAGACGGCTATGCCATCGTCGAGGGCGTCCTTTCGGCCGAGGAGACGCGGGCGAAGTACGACGCGCTGCGCAGAGTGCTCGACGTCACGCCCGGTGGCCGCAACGACTTCGAAGGCTTCTCCACGAAGCGCATCTACGCGTTCTTCGCGAAGACGCGTGCGTTCGACGGTCCGGCAATCCACCCGCTCGTGCTCGGCGTGCTCGATCGCGTCCTCGGGAACTACTACCTGAGCGCGCCACAGGGGATCCAGATTGGCCCCGGCGAGACGGCCCAGCCGCTGCACCGCGACGACAGCGTCTACCCGCTGCCGCCGCCGCACCCGGAGCTCGTGGTCAATACCATGTGGGCGCTCGACGATTTCACCGAGGCGAACGGCGCGACGCACGTGGTGCCCGGCAGCCACCGGTGGACCGATCGCCGCCCCGGGCCCGGCGACCCGGCCGAGCGGGCGGTGATGCCGGCGGGCTCGGTGATGTTCTTCCTCGGTAGCGTGTTCCACGGCGGCGGCGCGAACACCACCGATCGGCCGCGGCTCGGGGTCATCCTCGAATATTGCGCCGGCTGGCTGCGCCAGCAGGAGAACCAGCTGCTCGCGGTGCCGCGGGAGACGGTGCGGCAGCTCCCCGAACGGCTGCAGGAGCTGTTGGGCTGGGGCATCTGCCCGCCGTTCATCGGCGCCGTGGATGGCCAGCACCCGCGCCAGCTGCTCGCCCGCGAATAAAAAGAACCGCCCTCGGGAAGGGCGGTTCGGAAGTTGTGACGGTTCCTTGCCCTGCGCTCAGGGAGCGCCGACGGCCTCCGGCTCGCGGGGCGGCTGTTCGTCCTTCGCCTTCAACTCCATGTGCTCGAGCCCGGCCATGCTAAAGCCGAGGTCTCCCAGCTCGCACAGGAAGCTGCAGTAGGTGAGCTTGAGGGCGCTGGTCGACTTGTTCGGCAGGTAGCTCAACTTGCAGCGCGCGCAGCGGAAAAGGCCGGCAATCTCCACGTTGTGAAGCGGCATGGGCGGCGTTGCGTTTCCTTCGTCGCGTTCGTCGGTCATTGTGCTCATGCTATCCATCCTGCCGGTCGTGCGCACAGTATGCGCCATCCACTCCTTACATGCTTGTACGTCATTCAGGGCCGCGTGGCTCACCCCTCTTGCCCGAACATTACGCCACGTCGTTGCGACTTCGATTCTGGTTCGTTGGATTTCCGTCGCGTTACCGCCACTGATAGGCCCCCGTGGCGCAAACGACAACCAGGTCCGCCGCCGTGTAAGGCAGCAGGTATATTGTGACATAACAAGTGTACCGAACTCCGGCTCCCCGGGCCACCGCTCTACCCCGCTCCGCCAGCCCGCCGGCCCTGCCCGGCCGGGTGGCGCGGCTCCTTGCCCTGCCGTGCGGGATCGATGGCCACCGCTACCTGCGCTCCGGCTCCGGCAAGCGCACCTGCGACCGCTGCCTGAAGGAGCAGACGGCCGACCATACGCTCTGCCTCGTGTGCAACCGGCGCGGGCGCCTCGCCTGTTCGCTGCGCGCGCTTCGTGGCGAAACACGGCTGACTCGCGGCGCCCTCTGCCGGCCCTGTGCGATCGAATTCCTCACCGGCGGGGTTATCGGTAGCCTCTACATCGCCAGCCTCGACTGGCGGCGCACCTGATCGAATACCTCTCGCTAACTGTCCGCGGGTGTACTATCGCCCGGGTTCGAGCTCCGGAGTTACGCATGGATTTGTACGACGTTGTGGTGGTGGGCGGCGGTATCGGTGGGGGCGCCATCGCGACAGTGCTCGCGCGGGCGGGACACGCGGTGCTCGTCCTCGAGAAGTCTCGCGAGTACCGCGACCGGGTGCGCGGCGAGTGGATAGCCCCCTGGGGCGTGGTCGAAGCGCAGCGGCTCGGCTTGTACGACACCCTCCTTGCGGCTGGCGGCCACCACCTGAGCTACCACGTCAGCTACGGCGACGACGTGCCCGACCCTGCGCTCTCGGAGCAGAACCGGCTCGACATGACGGCGCTCCTGCCGGGCATCCCCGGGCCGCTCTGCCTCCGGCACACGGTCGCCTGCCAGGCCCTGACGAACGCAGCGGCCACGGCCGGCGCGACCGTTCTCCGGGGCGTGGAGCACGTGCAGGTGCACCCCGGGTCCGACCCCCGCGTGTCGTACGTGCACGGTGGGGTGGAGTACGAGGCGGGGTGCCGGCTGATCGTGGGCGCCGACGGCCGCACGGGCGTGACGCGCCAGCAGGCGGGCATCCCGCTGCACAGCGACCCCCAGCATCACCTGTTTTCGGGTCTGCTCGTCGAGGGGGCGCACGATTGGCCCCAGGACACCCAGACGAAGGGCACCGAAGGCGATGTCAACTTCCTCGCCTTCCCGCAGGGGAGCGGCCGCGTCCGCCTCTACCTCGGGTACGCCTCGGACCGCAAAGGGTTCCTTTCGGGCACGGGCGCCGAGCAGCGGTTCCTCGATGCCTGGCGCCTCCGCAGCGTGCCGCGTGCCGAAGCCCTCGCGAACGCCACGCCCGTTAGCGAGTGCTTTTCGTACCCGAACAACGACACCTGGACGGATGTGCCCTACGTCGACGGCCTCGTACTCGTCGGCGACGCCGCCGGGCACAACGACCCGATCACCGGCCAGGGCCTCTCCATCACCCTTCGCGACGTGCGCATGGTCACCGAGATCCTCGGCGCCGCCGACAACTTCAACACGCGCGAGCTCGCTCCCTACGCCGAAGAGCGCGCGGAGCGCATGCGCCGTCTGCGCTTCGCCGCGGCGCTCACCGCCACCATCGATTCCGAATTCGGCCCCGAAGCCGAGGAGCGCCGCCGGCGGGTCGCGGCGAAGTACGCCGCCGACCCGAGCCTCCGGATGACGTTGATGGCGGTGATGGTTGGCCCCGAAATGGTGCCGCCCTTCGCCTTCGAAGAGTCCTGGCGCCAGAAGATCCTGGAGTAGTTCGCAGCACTCCGCCTGCCGTTTTCGTACCAGGGGGAGGGAAATTCGCTGCCCCGGATGCTAGGCTGCGCGCCGATGGCTCGCCGCGGCCGGCCGCCGGCGAACGATGTGCTCACACCCGCCGAATGGCAGGTGCTGCACGGCGTGCGCCACGGCATGACCAACCGGCGGATTGCTGCCCTGCGCGGCGTGAGCACCGGCGCCATCAAGTACCACCTGGAGAACATGCGCGCGAAGCTCGGCATCGAAAGCCGGGCGGCGCTCCGCAGCTGGCCCGGCCAGCCCGCGGCCATGCGCGAACGGAGGACGGCGATGGCGAACGAATCACCGGCGCTCGGCCACATCGGCCAGGTCTCCCTGAGCGTGAAGGACATCGATGTGGCGGTGGCCTTCTACCGCGACGTGCTCGGCCTGCAGCACCTCTTCACCGCCGGCCAGCTCGCGTTCTTCGATTGCGAAGGCACGCGGCTGTTCCTCGACGCGCTGCCCGAAGCGCAGCGCCAGGGCAACTCCGTCCTCTACTTCACCGTCCGGGAGATCGAGGCGGCCACGAAGGCACTGGAGGCGAAGGGTGTGGTGTTCACCTCGCCGCCGCACATGATCCATCGCCACGAAAACGGCGTCGAGGAGTGGATGAGCTTCTTCGCCGACCCGGAAGGGAACACGCTGGCGCTGATGTCGCAGGTGGCGCCTGCGGGCTAACCCGGATCTTTTCGAGCGGGGTTCGCGGACTGCTATGGCTGTGCTATAGTTTCTGTAGTTGTTTACGTATTGTTGGCTCGTGCGTTCTACCCCCTCCGTCCCGAATCCTGAAACTGCTGCCCTGTACCGGTGCCGGCGCCTTGCGCTTCCTGGCCGCGGGCAGCTTCCCGCGACGCTGAAGTGCACTCCTGAGCCCGCACATCGGAAAGGAACACGTGGTTTTTTCTCTCTTTAAGCGCAATCGCCAGGCCCAGGCCCTCGTAGAGGCCCCCGCCACCACTTCCACCGTTCAGACCCTCGAACGGCCCGCTCCTCCTCCCCCCTCGGCACGGCACACGGAGCCCGCCAGCCATCCCGACGGCGAACAGCGCCGCCGCCGGCGCCGTGGCGGCCGCCGCCGGCGCGGAGCGCAGGCTCAGCCGGAAGCTGCTGCGCCGCGCCGGTCCATACAGTCGCTGCCCGGGGCGAAGGCGCCCATCTCCGAGGCGTTCCGTTCGCTCGGCGTGGACGAAACCGGCCTTGCAGCAGTCGCAGCGCTCGGCTTCGACGAGCCCACGCCCATCCAGGCCGAGGCCATGCCCCTCCTCTTCGACGGCGAGGACCTCGTCGGGCTCGCGCAGACCGGCACGGGCAAGACCCTCGCGTTCGGACTGCCGCTCGCCAGCACTATCGACCCCGCGAGCTGCAACGTGCAGGCGCTGGTCCTCGTGCCCACGCGCGAGCTCGCCAACCAGGTCCGCGAAGTCATGGAACACCTCGCGAAGTTTTACGGCTTCTCGGTCATCGGGCTCGTCGGGGGCAAGCGCGTCCAGTCCGACATCACCGCGCTCGAAAAGGGCCCGCAGGTGGTGGTGGGGACGCCCGGGCGCGTTATTGACCACATCAAGCGCGGCACGCTCTCCCTCGCGGACATCCGCTTCGCGGTGCTCGACGAAGCCGACCAGATGCTCGACATCGGCTTCGCCCGCGACATCGACTACATCCTTCGCGTCACGCCGAAGCAGCGCCAGACCGCGCTCTTTAGCGCCACGATGCCGGAGAGCATCGGCCGGCTGGTGTACCGGTACATGCGGAGCGCCCGGCGCGTGAGCGTGGCCCCCGAGCAGCGCACCGCCGAGGGCGTGCACCAGCAGTACTGCGAAGTCTCCGAGCGCGACAAGTTCTACGCCCTTCGCTATCTCTACGAGCGCCAGAACCTCGGGCGCTCGCTCATCTTCCGGCGCACGAAGATCGGCGTCGACCGGCTCACGGCGCAGTTGCAGGCTGCCGGGCTCGGCGTGCGCGCCATCCACGGCGACCTTCGCCAGGGCGAACGCGACCGCGTGATGGCCGACTTCCGCTCCGGCAAGCTCGAATTCCTCGTCGCGACGAACGTGGCCGCCCGCGGCCTCGATATCCCCGACATCGAGCACGTCATCAACTACGACGTCCCGCAGAACGCCGAGGAGTACATCCACCGCATCGGCCGGACGGCGCGCGCCGGCAAGACCGGCTCCGCGATTACCTTCGTGAGCGAGTGGGAGCTCGACGAGTGGGACCGCATCGCCGCCACCGTCGGCCGCGATGAGATCGAGTACCTCGAGATGCCCGCCCGCTGGGACTGATCGTTCGAAAAGGGCGAAAATCGAGCCCTTTCCGTCGAGGGGGCTTTTCGTTGCCGTCGAGCCGGGCAGGTTCGCTACAATCCCGGCGTGTACCGCTCGCTGATGGAAGCGTTCGCGCGCGAATGTGTGGCCCGGGTGGCCGCGGGCGAATACCTGGACGACGCCTCGGCTGCCGCCTTCGCCTCCTATCTCGATGCGCGCGAGCGGGCAGGGCGCCCGGTGCTCGGGCGGTTCGCGGGGCCCGATGGTTCGTTCGACACGGTGACCGGCCGCTGCGGCCATCGCCCGCGCTTCTGCGAAGCCTGATCCGATCGCCCGCCCGATCGTGTAGCGTATCCCCCATTCCGTAGCGGGGAGCCCGGGAGTGGGCGACGAACCCGGCAACGCCGACCCGCTGGCGGCGCTCACGCCCGGCGAGCGCCGCGTCTTCGACTACGTCCGCGAAGGCGTGCTCGACGCCGAAATCGCCGTGCGCCTGGGCAGCACCAACGCCGAAGTCAAGCACCGCATCGCGAACATCCTTCGCGCACTCGACCTCCCCGACCGTGCTGCGATCAAGACCTGGGACCCCGCAGCCTGGACACCGCGGGCGACCGCCGAACCGGAAGCGGCGGCCGGGGACGAACCGCCTCGCAGGACGTTCCGGGTGGCGCCCGCGGTGCTCGCGGGGGTGCTCGTC
>JBLNCO010000359.1:0-5122 GCA_050260715.1 Hyphomicrobiales bacterium
GGAACTCTTCGCGTTCTTGGCGGCTCTGCTCTCCGTGGCGCTGGGGGGTTGCGGGGGCGGCTATAGCCCCTGCTAATGTCCCTTCGCTAGTTTATTCGAGCGCCGCTAAGCAACTTAAAGCGACACGAACCCCAACGACACCACGGCCACCGGGGCCGAAGCCGCGGACGACACGGAAGCGCGCCCTGCATCGGCCAACGGCGCAATGACGCCGGCGGTTCGGCCCGAAACCCGGGTTCGCACCGAACCGCTGGCCGCCCTGAAGCAGGTGAGCCGGGACCTGAGCGCCAGCAACTATAAGGTGGTGTACGAAATCCACGGCTCCGACCGGGACACCGGCGCTCTCGATGGCACGCTCACGCTCGCGACGAAGCAGCCGAAGCAGCTCTTCGGCATCAGCGGCAAGCTCGGGAACGATAGCGGGACGTTCCTCGTCATCAACGACGGCGCCAACGCCTTCCTCTGCATCGAAGGCCGCGGCGACAAGGCCTGCCTGAAGACCCACTCGGTCGCTGATGCGCCGATCCCGCTGCCTTCGGTGCTCAACATCGACGACGTGCTCCAGGACATCGCGAGCCAGCCCGGCGTGCAGGTGCGGGAGGTGGCCGGCCAGCAGATCGCCGGGCACGATGGCCGCTGCTTCGAAGTCGAGGCCAACGCCGGTCACGGCACCATCTGCGTCGACGAGCAGGACGGCGTGGTGCTGCTGGTCGATGGCGACTTCCAGGGGTCGGCCTTTTCCATGCGGCTCAGCGAATACGAACCCGACCCGGAGGACAGCCTTTTCCTCCCGCCGTACACGGTCACTGAACTGCCCTAGCGCGCCGATACTCAGGACGACATGAGCGTTGAGGGGTGGCGGAAGCCGCCCCTCGGCGCGTGGTAGAGTTTCGCCCCATGCCCACGCTGACCGCCGAGGAGAACCGCTATCTGCTCCGGGCCGAGCCCGGCGAGCGCGCCCGGGTGCGGCGCATCCCCGCGGTGCGCTGGGCGCCCGAACGTCACGCCTACGCCCTCCCCCTCCGGAACGGCGTCATCCTCGCGCTCGACCGCGTCTTCGGCCCCGGCGGCTGGACCGCCGAAGGGCGTGCGGCGTCGATCGCCGCTGACGCCCGGCAACAGCAGCCCGAACCCCCGCGCGGCAAGGCGCGCGTCCAGCTCGATGGCAGCCAGCTCGCGGTGCAGTGCGAGATCGCCGACCGCGAACTGGTGAAGCTCGTGCCCGGCTATCGCTGGTCGCCCGGCAACCGCACCTGGTACGTGCCGGCGGTGCCGCTCGCGCTCGAAATCCTCGAGGAGTACTTCGGCGAGGCCCTGCTCGTCGACGACGAGGCGCGCCGGGTGTTGGACCTGCGCGCCCTGGACGAGCGGGCGGCCATCGAACAGGAGCGTGCGAGCCGGGAGCGCGAACTCCAGCGGGTGGAGGAACCGCCTGCTGCGCCGGAACCGGTGGCGACGGCACTCCCGCTCCCACCAGCCGAACTGGCCCCGGAACCGGCGACCGAACAGCCAGCCTCGCTCGCAGCTGAGAGCCCTGCCAGCGATGCCATCGTCGAACGGCTCGACCGCATCGAGGCAACGCTCGGGCGGCTCGAAACGCTCTTCGCGCGCGTCGCCGATGCCCTCACCGCTCCTCCCGTGGCCGCCGCCCCGGCCGCACCGGCCGCCGAGGCGCCGGGTGCACGTTCCCTCCCGGACGACGAGCCGTTCGAAACGCCGCTGGCCGACTGGCAGGCGATCTTAGACCGCGCCAGTGGGGACCCCGCGGGCGCCCTCGACGACGCGAACCGTGCCATCCAGACGAGCAGCGGCGCCGAGGTGCGTAACCTGCGCGCCGTCGCCGGCATCGCGGCCCATGGGGCGGGCAAGCTCCAGCTCGCCTTCGAACACCTCAGCGAGGCGCTCGGACGCACAGCCGCGCTGGATGACGCCGCCCTCCAGCGCGGCGCCCGCGACAGCTACCGCGATCTCGTGTTCCGATTCCTCAACGACGACACCGGCCCCGCGAAGCGCATCGACAGCGTGGAAACGCTGCGCGGCCTGCTCCTCGCCGAACTGCAGGACGGGAGCGGCTTCGACAAGGCCACCGTCGGCTCGCCGGCGGCGCGCGCCACGCTCGAACGGCTCGTCGCCGACCCCGCCCTGCGCGCCATCTCGCCCGACCTGAGCGACTTCTGCCGCGTGGCACACCTGGTTTCGATCGTGCGCGGGGGTGGGCGCATGGCCGCGAGCCTCGTCGCCGGCGTCCTCCGCGAGGACACCCTGCACCCCGACGCCCGCGCCCTCGCGATCATCCTCTATCAGAACGTCCTCAGCGGTTCCGACAACGTCGACGACTGGATCAACGCGTGGCCGCAGGAACCCGAGGATGAAACGGCGGCTCCCGACGCTGCGGGGCTCGTCGCGGCCACGTTGGCGGCGCTCCCCGGCGTAAGCAGCGATCTCGTGCGGCCAATGGCCCTCGCGGCGCTCGCCATCTCCGTCCGCTCCGACGACGTTTCGCTGAACGACCGGCGCCGGCTCCTGAACCAGATTCCGCCCGGCGAAGACGGCCGTGGGTACGCAGAGTTTCTCGCCGTCTACCGGCTCGCAGAGAGCGGCGAACGCACCACCTGGGGCCAGTTCCCCGGCTACGTCCGCGTCGTCGGCGGAGAGCGGCTCGAGCGCTCGTGGCCGTACCTGCACGAGGTGTTCGTAAACTCCACCGGAGGCGAGGGTGCTGCGCGGCCGCTCGCCGATGGCGCCTACCTCCCGGCGCTGACCACCTGGGGCATCACCGACCCTCAGACCCAGCTGATCGACCTGCTCGACCTCCTGGACGCCGGGAACAAGCCCGACAACCTGCTGAACGAGCTCGCCGCCCTCGTGGAGGACCGCGGATTCCGCGGGGCCGACCTGCTTTCCACCGGCCAGCGTCTCGAGGTCTACCGCCGGGCGTTCCGCACATCGGTGCGCATGGGCCACAACGTCGATGGCCGGATTGCCTTCGACCGGCTTGTGCGGGCACTTGCCGACCAGCCCGGTGGCGAGCTGATCGCCCTCTGCCGCGAACATCTCGCCGGCTGGAGGCCACTCCGTGTGCCCGCCGCCATCACACTCGCGGAAACGCTGCTCGGCGAAGGTGCGCCGATCGCCGACGTGCTCGACCTCTTCGTCCCGTTCGTTTCGGGAGTCCCCGACGACGACACCGAAGAGGTGCTCGAAGAGCTTGCGGCGCTCGCCGACCTGGGGCCGGACTACCGCGCCGCGGTCGATGCGTTCGTCGCGAAGTACAACCGCCACTACCACCGCGACAGCGACCGCACGTTCGAAAACCGGCGGGTCGTGATCGTGGGCGGCCGCGAGTCGCAGCGCAAGCACGGCCTCAAGCTCTTCGCCGAATGGAAGCTGGACGTCGACTGGCTCGACTCGGAAGAGGCGAAGCGCGGCGCGCGGTTGGGGGCGCTGATCGCCGGCAGCTGCGACCTGGTGGTCGTGAACACCGCCCACATCGGGCACGCGTCGAGCGGCCGTGCCGAGGATGCGGCGAAGGCAGCCAGCAAGCCGGTGGTGTACAACGCCAGCAACGGCATCGGGCGGCTCCGGCGGGTGCTCTGGGACGAGCTGATGAAGCTCGACACCACGAAATCGCCGGCCACAGGGAAAACGCCCCGAAAGGTGAGCGCCCTCAAGGGGAAGTACGGGTTGTAATCGCATGCGCCTCCGGGCGTGCTGCGATACGCTTATGTTTCACCAGCTCCCCTTCCCCCGAGGAACCACCTTCATGGCCGAACCCCGAACCATCTCCGAGAAGATCTGGGACAACCACCTCGTCCGCAGCGAACCCGGCAAGCCCGATCTCCTCTACATCGACCTGCACCTCGTGCACGAAGTCACGTCGCCCCAGGCGTTCGAAAGCCTGCGCATGCAGGGCCGCAAGGTCCGCCGGCCCGACCTCACGCTCGCCACCGTCGACCACAACGTGCCAACCATCGACCGCGACCGCCCATGGATCGACCCCCTCTCCGTGCAGCAGGTCGAGACGCTGAAGAAGAACTGCGAAGAGTTCGGCGTCCCCCTCTTCGGGGTGAACGACATCCGGCAGGGCATCGTGCACGTCATCGGGCCCGAACAGGGCCTCACGCAGCCGGGCATGACCATCGTCTGCGGCGATAGCCACACCGCCACGCATGGCGCCCTCGGTGCGCTCGCCTTCGGGATCGGTACCAGCGAGGTGGAGCACGTGCTCGCGACGCAGACGCTGCCCCAGGCGAAGCCGAAGACGATGTCGGTCGAAGTCAACGGCGAGCTCTCGCCGGGCGTGACCGCGAAGGACGTGATCCTCGCGATCATCCGCAAGATCGGTGTCTCCGGCGGGGTCGGCCACGTCATCGAATACCGCGGCGACGTGATCCGCAGCCTTTCGATGGAAGGCAGGATGACCATCTGCAACATGAGCATCGAAGGCGGCGCCCGCGCTGGCCTCGTCGCTCCCGACGACACCACCTTCACGTATGTCGAGGGACGGAACTTCGCACCGAAGGGCGCCGACTGGGAGAAGGCGCTCGACGCCTGGCGCGCGTTGCCGACCGACGAGGGCGCGAAGTTCGACACTTACGTCGAGCTGAATGGCGCGGACATCGAGCCATGCGTGACCTGGGGCACCACGCCCGCGCAGAGCGTGCCCGTGACCGGCCGCGTGCCCGACCCGAGCGAGGCGCCGACGCCGCAGGCTCGCGAACTCGCCGAACGGTCCCTCGTCTACATGGACCTCAAGCCCGGGACGGCCATCGAGGACATCCCGCTCGACCGCGTGTTCCTCGGTTCGTGCACGAACTCCCGCATTGAGGACCTGCGCGCCGCCGCCGAGATCGTGCGCGGCCGGAAAGTCGCGAGCACGCTGAAGGCGATGGTCGTGCCCGGCTCCGGCCTCGTGAAGCTGCAGGCCGAACAGGAGGGACTCGACAAGATCTTCAAGGATGCGGGCTTCGAATGGCGCGATGCCGGCTGTTCGATGTGCCTCGGCATGAACCCCGACATCCTGCTCCCCGGCGAACGCTGCGCGAGCACCTCGAACCGCAACTTCGAAGGGCGCCAGGGCCGGGGCGGCCGCACCCACCTCGTCAGCCCGCAGATGGCAGCC
>JBLNCO010000360.1:0-7042 GCA_050260715.1 Hyphomicrobiales bacterium
CGCTGCGGGAACCGGGCGAGGAGCGAGGCAGCGATGCCGCCGCCCATCGAGTAGCCCATCAGGTCCGGCTTCTCGATGCCGAGATGGTCCGCGAGGTTGACGACATCGTCCGCCATCTTGGTGCCGCCATAGGCTTCGGGGTCGTGGGGCTTGTCGCTGCGGCCGTGGCCGCGGCAATCGAGCGCCACGACGCGGCGGCCGTCGTTCACGAGGGCATCGACGACGCCGGTGGCGCGCCAGTTGCCCTGCAGGCTGCTCGCGAAGCCGTGCACGAGGACGATGGGCTGGCCCTGGCCCTCGTCGATGTAGTTGATGGTCAATCCGCCGGATTCGATCGTGGGCATGCGCACGCTCCTCCTGAGAAGTGGAGGCAGTATGGCGAGCGAAGCGCGGGCCTGCCAGCCCTACACGACGAGCAGGAGCGCAGGCACGGCGACGATCGCGGCGAGGAAGAGCGCCATGTGCCGCGGAGTGGCGGTGGCCCATCCAGAGGCGCCGAGGATGAGCCGCGCATAGGGGCCGTAGAACAGGATGAGCACCGTGAGCGAGACGAGGCCGACGGAGAGCATTTCGGTGAGGACAACCGTGAACGCCACACTGCCGCCGAGCAGAACCGAGGCGAACAGCGTGTCGATGAAGGTGGTGATGTTGGCGCCCATCACGTAGGGGATGATGTGGTCCCGGCGGATGTAGCCCTTGAGGGCGAGCGGCACGAGGACCGTGATGGAGATGGCGACGCTCATGGTCGTGAGCGTGACGAGGCTGCCCATGAGGAACATCAGCGGGCGGCGGTGGAGGAAGTCGAGCGCCTTCGCGATGCCTTCGGCTTCGCCCTGGAGCTGCGGCAGCGCGCGGTCGAAGAACCAGAAGCTGCCGAGGAGGATGCCGACGCCCCCAACGAAGACGAGCGCGCCCGGGAGGACGGCGTCGATGGCATCGACCGGGCGGCCGTAGATGGTGTCGATGATGTCGAGGAGACCGTTCGGCGTGTCGAAGCGGACGCCATCGAGCCAGCCGTAGTGCAACGCCAGCAGGCCCAGGAGCAGCGCCGGGCCCTGGGTGGTGAACGTCGTCAGGAGGGCGATGACGCCGATGACGAGGCCATCGGCGCTGCGCTTGCCGCGGCGGTAGGCCAGGAACCCGACGGCGAGCACGATGAAGGACGCGCCGAGGCGCGAGCCGCCAACGACCGCGAACGCTTCGGTCGCGGAGAAGACGCCCCCGGCGAGCAGCGAAATGCCCGTTGCCGCGACGGGCGAGCCGGAGAGCGTGACGTAGGCGAAGAGCCAGCCGAAGCCGACGGCGTTGACCGGGCCCGCGACGTGGATCCGTTCGATGAGCGGCAGGACTTCGGGGGCGCCGGATTTGATAACCTGGAGCGCGAGGACGAAGAGGAAGAGACCCGCGATCGCGAACCCCAGCCGCAGGAGAGCAGCGGCTGAGGGTATGGCAGGGCGCGGGGGAGCGGCCGCTGCCTCAGTTTCCGGCTTCGGGACCGCCTCGCGGAGAGGCGCCGCTCGCTGGCCGCTATCCGCTGACACCGGCGGCACTTTCGGGGAGGATTTCGCGAACCATGCCGGCGGCGACCGTATGCCGGGTGTTGGGGTCGATGAGGATGAAGCTGCCGGTATCGCGGCTGACCGCGTAGGGGTCGGGGAAGATCGGCTCGAGCGTCTTGATGGTGATGCGCCCGATGTCGTTCAGGACGAGCTCGGAGGGCGACAGCTCGCGGTCGAGCGTCGCGACGTGCAGCCGGTCATCGAGGGATTCGACCAGGCCGCGGACCCGCCGCGTGGTGTGCTTGATCCAGTACTGGGCGCGAGGGCGAAGGGCGACCGTTTCGCTCATCCAGCAGATGTCGGCGGCGAAGCGCCGGACGCAGGGCGCCGGGTCGGTGGCGGCGACGAACATGCTCCCCCGGCTGACATCGAGGTCGTCGGCGAGGCGGATGGCGACCGCGTCTCCGGCGCGCGCGCAGGGGACGGTCTCCTGGAGCCGATCGATGGCGGTCACGCGGCTGGTGGCCCCGAGGGGCAGGATGGTCACGGGGTCGCCGACGCGAATTTCGCCGGCCATGAGAGTCCCGGCGTAGCCGCGGTAGTCGTGGTACTCGCTGCGGTGCGGCCGGATGACGTACTGCACGGGGAAGCGAAGGGCCGCGTGGCGCGCGGGGTCGGGCACGTCGACGGTCTCGAGGAACTCGAGCAGCGGCGGGCCATCGTACCAGGGCATCTGGCCACCGGGCTCGACGATGTTGTCGCCGGGAGCGGCGGCCATCGGGATGACGCTCACGCGGGGGACGCCGAGGCGGCTGGCGAGCTTGCGGAACTCGGCTTCGATCTCCCGGAAGCGCGATTCGGACCAGTCGACGAGGTCCATCTTGTTGACGCAGAGCACCAGGTGCTGGAGCCCGAGCAGGGCCGTGAGCGCGGAGTGGCGGCGCGTCTGGTCGACCACGCCCTTGCGGGCGTCCACGAGGATGAGCGCGAGCTGCGCGGTGGAGGCGCCGGTGACCATGTTGCGCGTGTACTGCACGTGGCCGGGCGCATCGGCAATGATGAACTTGCGGCGGGGCGTGGCGAAGTAGCGGTAGGCCACGTCGATCGTGATGCCCTGCTCGCGTTCGGCGCGGAGGCCGTCGGTGAGAAGCGCGAGGTTGACTTCGGCGAGCCCCTGGGCGGTACTGGCACGCTCGATGCTGGCGAGCGTGTCTTCGAACACCTGCTTGGAGTCGAAGAGCAGGCGGCCGATGAGGGTGCTTTTGCCGTCGTCGACGGAGCCGGCGGTGACAAGGCGGAGGAGGTCCACTAGAAGTAGCCCTCCCGCTTGCGGTCTTCCATGGCGGCTTCGGAGAACTGGTCGTCGGCCCGGCTGGCCCCACGCTCGGTGATACGGGCCACGGTGACCTCTTCGATGATGGCAGCGACGGTGCCGGCCTCGGAACGAAGCGCGGCGGTGCACGTCATATCGCCGACGGTGCGGTAGCGGACGCGGGCCCGGAACGGCCGCTCGTGGGGCAGCATGGGCAGGTAGTCGCTGACGGACATGAGCATGCCGTCGCGCTCGAAGACCTCGCGTTCGTGGGCGAAGTAGATGGACGGGACTTCGATGCCTTCACGCTCGATGTAGCGCCAGACGTCGAGCTCGGTCCAGTTCGAAAGCGGGAAGACGCGCATGTGCTCGCCACGGATGTGCATGCCGTTGTAGAGGTGCCAGAGCTCGGGACGCTGGTTGCGCGGGTCCCACTGGCCGAATTCGTCGCGGAAGGAGAAGACGCGCTCCTTGGCGCGGGCCTTTTCCTCATCGCGGCGGGCGCCGCCGATGGCCGCATCGGCCTGGTGGCGGGCGATGGCGGCGAGCAGGACGGGCGTCTGCAGGCGGTTGCGCGATGCCCGCGGCCCACGCTCCTCCACCAGCTCGCCAGCATCGATGGCCTCCTGCACGGAGGCGACGATGAGCCGCGCGCCGAGCTGCTCGACGCGGCGGTCGCGGAATTCGAGCACCTCGGGGAAGTTGTGACCGGTATCGACGTGCATGACGGGGAACGGGATCTTCGCGGGCCAGAACGCCTTTTCGGCGAGCCGCAGCAGGACGATGGAGTCCTTGCCACCCGAGAAGAGGAGCACCGGGCGCTCAAACTCGGCGGCGACCTCGCGCATGATGTAGATGCCCTCGGCCTCCAGTTCGTCGAGGCCGGTATCGAAGCGGGCCGGGATGGCGGATTCGAGGGTGGTCATCGGGTTCCCCCAGGGGCCAGGGCTTCCTGGCGTGGCGATTCGGATGGGGCCGGCGCGAGCAGGCCACGCCCCTCCAGGTAGGCGACGATGCGCGCGACCGAGGCGCCGACGGGCTCGCTGCCGGTGGGCACGACGAGCTCGGGATTGAGCGGTGGTTCGTACGGGTCGTCGATCCCGGTGAAGCCGGGGCGGCAGCCGGCGCGGGCCTCGGCGTAGAGGCCTTTCACGTCGCGCGCCTCGCACTCTTCGAGCGTGGCAGCGAGGTAGGTCTCGATGAAGACGGAGCCATCGGACTCGATCAGGCGGCGGTTCGCGTCGCGCGTCTCGCGGTAGGGCGAAATGGCCGCAGAGATGACGGCAACGCCGTTGCGCGCGAGCAGGTTGGCGACGAAGCCGATGCGGAGGATGTTCGTATCGCGGTCTTCCTTGCTGAAGCCGAGGCCTTTCGAGAGGTTCATCCGGACGACATCGCCATCGAGCACCTCGACGCGGCGGCCGCGCTCGCGGAGCACCGGTTCGAGCGCCGCCGTGAGCGTCGACTTGCCGGCGCCGGAGAGCCCGGTGAACCAGATGACGAAGCCTTTTTCGGTCATAGCCTGACGTGCCGTCCCTTCCCCAAACCCCAAGGTGCGTGGCATCGGCCGCTCTCCGCTCGAATCCGTCATGTGTGCAGCCCGCATTCGTCCTTATCGAAGCCCTGCCAGCGGCCGGCCCTGCCCTGGACGCCCGGGACCGTGCAGTTGTAACAGCCGATGCTGCTGTAGCCGCGGTCGAGGAGCGGGTTGTAGGGGATCTTGTTTTCGAGGATGTACTGCCAGGTGCGCTTCTCGTCCCAGGTGGCGAGGGGGTTGATCTTCACCACGCCGAACTTCTGGTTCCAGGAGACGATGGGCGTGTCCTTGCGCCCTTCCGACTGGTCGCGGCGCAGCCCGGAGACCCAGGCCGCCTTCCCTTCGAGGGCGCGGCGGTTGGGCTCGATCTTGCGCAGTTCGCAGCAAAGGTCGGGGTCGCGCATCCAGAGCGCGGAGCCGTATTCGGCGGCCTGCTGCTCGTGCGTGAGCTTCGACTTGTAGACGTTCACGTTCTGCAGGCCGAGGGCGGGGACCGCCTGGCGCATGGTCTCGTGGGTCTCTTCGAACAGGTAGTCGGTATCGAGCACGAAGACGTGCACGTCCGGCTTGAGCGCGGCGACCATGTGAAGGATGGCCATGCCGCTGGCGCCACCAAAGCTGGCGCCGACCGAGAGGCCGTCGCCAAAGGTGTCGACGGCCCAGCGCACCACCTCGCGCGGGTCGGCGGATTCGAACCGTTCGTTGAGAGCGGCGAGGTCATGTTCGGCGAGGACGGGGGTAGCGGTCACGGCGCGGGCTCGATAAAGATGAGTTCGTCGCTCGACTTTATCAACAGCCTCTGTTGCTAGCAACCGTCATTGTTGATAAGGTCGCTCCACTTACTTGCAAATAGTCCCGCCGAGGTGACCCCCATGCCCGACGTCGAAACCATCGTCTACACGAATGAGCCCGACCGGATCCTGCCGGTCCTTACGAAAGAGCTCGAGGACTTCGAGACCGAAGCGACGCGCTTCCTGACCGGCGGGTACGAGGAGGAGTCGCAGTTCATCGCCTTCCGGCTGAAGCAGGGCGTGTACGGGCAACGGCAGCCGGGCGTGCAGATGATTCGCTGCAAGCTGCCGTTCGGCGGGGTGACCCCGGAGATGCTGGAGGCGTTCGCCGAGGTGGCCGAGCGCTACGCACCGCTTCGGAAGGGGCACATCACCACGCGGCAGAACATCCAGTTCCACCACATCCCGCTGCGCCAGGCGACCGAGGTGCTGAAGCTGGTGGGCCGGGCGGGCATCTCCTCGCGTGAGGCGTGCGGCAACACGGTCCGGAACGTGACGGGCGACCCGTTCGCGGGCGTGCAGGAAGGCGAGCTGTTCGACCCGACGCCGTATGCGGGCGCGCTGGCCCGCTACTGGCTTCGCAACCCGCTCAGCCAGGCGCTGCCGCGAAAGTTCAAGATCTCGTTCAGCGCCACGGACCAGGACAATTCGATCACCGGCCTGCAGGACCTCGGATTCATCCCGCGCATCAAGGACGGGGTCAAGGGCTTCAAGGTCGTGGCCGGCGGCGGACTGAGCATCATGCCGCGGAACGCGTTCGTGATCCGCGAGTTCGCTTCGGTCGACGAGTACCTGAAGGTCTCCGAAGCGGTGGTTCGCATCTTCAACCGCGCCGACGAGCTGCGGAAGAACCGGGCGAAGGCGCGGCTGAAGTTCATGATCGAGCGCATCGGGCGCGAGGCGTTCATCCAGATGGTGGACGAGGAGCTGCAGGGCGACTGGACCCGGGGACGCGACTTCCGGCCCGACCGCCTGCTCTTTGTGTACGACGAAGAGAGCAAGGCGCCGCCGCGGCGGCCGCACTACGAGCAGCCGAACGGCGACATGCGCGAGTTCACACAGTTCGTGGCGGCGAATGTGCAGCGCCAGCGGCAGCAGGGCTTCAGCACGGTCGAAGTGAAGGTGAGCCGGGGCGACCTGAAGCCGGAGCAGTTCCGGGGCATCGCGCAGCTGATGCGGGAGTACACCGGCCCGACCGCGCGGACGACCATCCACCAGAACATCCTGCTGCGGTGGGTGCGCGACGAAAGCCTGTACGAAGTGTGGAAGCGGCTGAAGGAGCTCGACCTGGGGGACGCGGGGGCGAACACGATCACGGACGTGGTGAGCTGCCCGGGGACCGACAGCTGCAAGCTCGGCATCACGAGCTCGATGGGCCTGAACAACGCGATCCAGCAACGGGTCGAATCGCTGCAGATCGAAGACGAGCTGATGAAGAAGATCCACATCAAGATGAGCGGGTGCCCGAACAGCTGCGGCCA
The DNA here is from genome assembly GCA_050260715.1 of Hyphomicrobiales bacterium. Taxonomy (GTDB): domain Bacteria; phylum Chloroflexota; class Dehalococcoidia; order Tepidiformales; family Tepidiformaceae; genus JALOAP01. The sequence continues at coordinate 6,621 of JBLNCO010000360.1, forward strand.
GCACCACATCGCGACGATCGGGTTCCACGGGGCGGCGATGAAGGTGGGGAGCCAGCAGTTGCCGGCGTACCACGTGTTCCTCGCGGGCGACTACGACTCCCCGCAGATGCGCCTCGCGACGCAGCTGAAGGTGCGGCTGCCCGCCAAGCGCGCGCCCGACGCGGTCGAGCGCTTCCTGACGCTCTACAAGAACGAGCGCCAGGAGGGCGAGACGTTCAACCAGGTGTTCGACCGGATTGGCCCGAAGCCGTTCGAGGAGGCGATCGCGGACCTCACGCTCCCGGGCGAGTTCACCGAGGACAACCGCGGCATGTTCATCGACTGGGGCAAGCTGGACCTGTACCAGGTAATGCGCGGCGAAGGGGAGTGCGCGATCTAGCCCTCCCGCGAGCGGTAACCGGGTTACGGCCGGGTGCCGAAGG
>JBLNCO010000361.1:0-7174 GCA_050260715.1 Hyphomicrobiales bacterium
CGCTGGGGCCTGACCGCCCTCGAAGACCAGCAGGTGGCCGGGGTGGTGATGTGGGTCGCCGGCGAGGTCCTCTACGTGGCGATCGGGGCTGCGCTCTTCGCCCGCTGGGTCAACAGCACCACGCCACCACCCCTGCTCCCCCGCGAGGAGCGTGCCCGATGAGCAGCCTTCGTACGCGCGCGTTCGAAGTCGCGGCCGCCGTGATCGGCGCCGCCGCTGCCGTCCTCGGTGCGGGCGCGGCCGGCCTGGTCCTCGCCGTGCGCGGGTTCCACCGCCGTCCCCGCGCCCACGCCGCCTCTGGCGAGCCGCCGCGCGAAGACACTCGGCCGCCCGTGCCGCCCACGCCCGCGGACAGCGAGAGCGACGCCGAAATCTCCCGGCGTCGCTTCCTCGTGCTCCTCAGCGCGGGGCTCACGGCAGTCGGTACCGCGGTCGTCGCGGTGCCCGTCGTCGGCTTCCTCGTGGGGCCCCTCGTGAAGAAGACCCCCGATGTCTGGCGACGGGTTGGGCCCGTCGGCGAGTTCGGTGTCGGCGAAACCCGCGAGGTCACCTTCGACGACCCCTCGCCACTCCCGTGGGCGGGCGTTACCGCGCGCTCCGGCGCCTACGTCCGCCGCACCGGCGACAACCAGTTCGTGGCGTTTTCCATCCACTGCACCCATCTCGGCTGTGCCATCCGCTGGATCCCCAGCGCGAGCCTCTTCATGTGCCCCTGCCACGGCGGAGTCTTCTACGCCGACGGCACCGTCGCCGCCGGCCCGCCCCCGATCCCGCTCGCGCGCTACGACGTGCGGGTCGTCGATGGCGAAGTCGAAATCGAGACGCGCCCGCTGCCGATCACCGGCGGCACCCTCCCCGGAGCGCAGGAGCGTGAATAGGCTCACCCTCCCCTTCCGCGCGGCCTGGAGGTGGGCCGATGAGCGGGCCGGGCTCGCGAAAGCATTTGGACCGCTCGTCACGCACCGCGTCCCACGGCCCGTCGCCCATGGCCGTTCGGCGTGGCTCTACATCTTCGGTGGCGCCACGCTCACCGCCTTCTTGCTGCAGGTGGTGACCGGCGTCATCCTCGCCACGGCCTACGTACCCTCCACCGCCAGCGCCTACGACAGCCTGCAGTTCATCACCCACGACGCGACCTTCGGCCGGATCCTGCGCGGCATGCACTACTTCGGCGCCTCCGCGATGGTCATCCTCATCGCCGCCCACATGGTCCGCGTCTTTCTCACCGGCTCATTCAAGTTCCCGCGCGAGCTCAACTGGCTCACCGGCGTGCTGCTTTTCTTCCTCACGCTCGGTATGGCGTTCACGGGCCAGCTCCTGCGCTGGGACGAAGATGCGGTCGGCTCCGTCTTCGTGGCCGCGGAGCAGGCCGGCCGCGTGCCACTCGTCGGCAATGGGCTCGCCCACTTCATCCTCGCCGGCGAGAACATCGGCGCCGCCACGCTCAGCCGCTTCTTCGCGCTGCACGTCTTCATCCTTCCCGGGCTCATCTTCGCGGTCGTCGGGTTCCACCTCTTCCTGGTGCTCCACAACGGAATCTCCGAGCCGCCGAGCGCCGGCGAGGCGGTGGACCGCGCCAGCTACCGCCGCCGCTACGAAGAGATGGTCCGCCGCGCCGGCAGCGCCTACTTCCCTTGGGCCTTCTGGCGCGAAGCCCTCGTCGGCCTGGTGCTTGTGGGCATCATCTTTCTGCTTGCGCTCGTCTTCGGCCCGAAGGCCCTGAACGGCCCGCCCGACCCCACGAACACCCAGGCGAACCCACGCCCCGACTGGTACCTCCTCTGGATCTTCGCGCTCCTCGCGGTCGCTCCGGTGCGCCTCGAAGACTGGCTCATCGTGCTCGGGCCGTTGGTCACCATCGTCGTTCTCGTGGCGGTGCCATTCGTCGCGCACTCGGGCGAACGACACCTCTCGCGCCGGCCGTGGGCGGCCGGCATCGTCCTCGGCGCGCTCGTGTCGATCGCCGGCCTGCTCTACATCGGCTACCGCTCCCCGTGGGCGCCCCGCTTCGATACCCGTCCCCTGGCAGCGGAACAGCTCGAAACCACCAACCCGGACGTCATCAACGGGGCCGGCCAGTTCTACGCACTCGGCTGCCAGTACTGCCACACCGTCAACGGCCACGGCGGCATCCGTGGCCCGAACCTGACCAACGTGGTCGACCGCCTCAGCGATGCCGACCTCCGCGCGACCATCCTCACGGGCCGCACGAACATGCCGTCCTACTCGAACACCATCACCGAGGAGCAGCTCGCCGCCATCCTCGCCTTCCTCCACTCGGTGAACGGTTCGCGACCGCCCTAGCGCCGCCCGCCGGGCACGACAAAGCGCCCCGCAGCTGCGGGGCGCTTCTCGGTGCGGCCCGGAGGGGCTAGCGGCTGCCCGCCTTCGCCTTCCACTGCCGCTTCGCCTGCTCCCACTGGCTGGCCATCTCCTCGAGCTTCTGGCTGCCCAGCTTCTCCAGCTGTTCGAAGGCCTCGCTCTCTTCTTCCTCGATGTGGTGGCGAGTCGTTTCGGCAAGCACCGTCACCTTCGCCTTGTACACCTCATCCGGTTTCATGCCCTGGAGCTCCTGGATGAGCAACTCGGCCACGTGGTGCTGTTCGTGCGCTTCGTGGTACAGCTCTTCGTCCTGCTGTTCGAGCGCCGGATAGACGAGCTGTTCTTCCATCTCGGCGTGCCGCATCAGCTCATCCAGGATGACGTCCACCAGCTGCCGTGTTCCTGCGAGATCCTTCTCCGACTGCTTTTCGAACTCGTCGAAGTACTGCTTGACCTCATCGTGCTCCTGCTTGATCAGCTGGAGCACGCCGGGATAGCTCCCGGATTTCTTCGGTCTCGAACTACTCTTCTCCTGGCCTCCCTGCGACGGCAGCTGCTTCTCCAGCGCCTGCACCAGGTCGGCCTTCTTCATGTCGGAATAACCCTTGATACCAGCATCGCGGGCTTTTTCTTCCAGCTCCGCGACCGTCATCTGTTCGTAGCTCTGTCTGGTTGGCACGGTGTACCTCCTCCGGGATACCCCGAAGCGTACGTTTCCGGTGCCCCATTCCCCGCAGATACCCCCGCTCCGTGCATCTCACTTTCATGGCGAACGCAAAACGCCACGAACGGTCCGGGGGCTCCCCCCGGGAGCCCCCGTTCATAGTCAGTACCCGGGAGCCGGCGGTAGGCGTCCCTACGGCGCCTGCTTGATCGCCCCCGCCTGTGCCAGCGACGCCAGCTCGCTTTCGGAAAGGCCCCACTCGCCCAGCACTTCGTTGGTGTGCTGCCCCGCGTACGACGGCGGCCGGTCGACCGAACCCGGCGTCCGGCTGAAGCGCGGCGCCGGCGCCGGCTGCTGGACCCCGGCGACTTCGATGAACGTGCCCCGCGCCTTGTTGTGCGGGTGCTCGTACGCCTCGGGGATGGACAGCACGGGCGCGAAGCAGACGTCGCTCCCTTCCATAATCGCCGTCCATTCGTCCCTGGTCTTCGTCTTGAAGAGCGCCTTCAGCCGCTCCTTCATCGCCGGCCACTGCGATCGGTCCATCTGCGCCGGCAGCTGCTCGCCTTCGAGCCCGCTGAGCCGCAGGAGCTCCGCGTAGAACTGCGGTTCGATGGAACCGAGCGAGATGTACTTCCCGTCGCTCGTCTCGTACGTGTTGTAGAAGTGGGCGCCGGTGTCGAGCAGGTTCGTGCCGCGCTCATCGGAGAAGGCGCCCGCCGCGCGCATCCCGTGGAACATCGCCATCAGCATCGAGGCACCATCGATCATCGCCGCGTCGACCACCTGGCCCTTGCCCGAGGTCTGCCGCTCGATCAGCGCCGCCAGGATGCCGAACGCCAGCAGCAGCCCGCCGCCACCGAAGTCGCCGACGAGGTTCAGCGGGGGCACCGGCGCTTCGCCCTGCCGCCCGATGGAGTGCAGCGCGCCCGTCAGCGCGATGTAGTTGATGTCGTGCCCGGCCGCGTGCGCGATGGGCCCGTCCTGGCCCCAGCCGGTCATCCGGCCGTACACCAGCCGCGGGTTCCGCTTCGCCACCACCTCCGGCCCGAGCCCGAGCCGTTCCATCACCCCCGGCCGGAACCCTTCGAGCAGCGCATCGGCCTGCTCCGCCAGGCGAAGGACGAGCTCGACCGCCTCCGGCTGCTTCAAATCGACCGCGATGCTCCTGCGCCCGCGCGAAAGCAGGTCGGATGGCGGCCGCGATGGCGCCTGCGCAGGCACATTCGAGACGCGATCGATGCGCACGACCTCCGCGCCGAGGTCGGCCAGTGCCATCGCGCAGAACGGGCCGGGCCCGATGCTCGCGATTTCGAGGACTTTGATTCCGGAAAGTGGACCCATGATGTTCCTTTCGTCGGCCGCGAACCCGGCCGCGTTTGGGCTCTTGTACCGCTGGTTGTACAGCATTCGCGCGGGTTAGAGGAGTGCGGGCCCCCGCCGCGCGCCGGGAGGTCGTGGTGCGGTCTATAGCCCCCATTGACGAACCTGTTCGGCCGCGGTAGAAGGGTTCAACGAGGCAATCCGCGGAGGTGCAAGATGGCCGGTTCAGTGCTCGAAATCGAAAAGATGCACGGCATCGGGGATGCCCGCTACCGGGCAGCCGAATCGGAAGGCCCCGAGCTGCCGGCCGGCACCATCGTTGTCTCCGCCGATAGCCACTGGCTCGAAGGCGACATCTGGGTCGACCGCTTCCCCGAGCACCTGAAGGACCGTGCGCCGCGCGTCTTCTTCGAAAACGGCGGCTGGGAAGTCGAGCTCGGTGGCAAGCGCATCACCCCGCCCGGCACCGCGGCCGCCTCCTGCGCGTTCGAATGCGTCCCGGGCTTCAACGACATCCCCGCGCGCCTGCGCGACCTCGATGCCGAAGGCGTCGCCCAGGAGATCATCTTCCCGCAGAAGTTCTTCAACCTGCTCTTCCTCGAAAACCTCGAAGAGAAGGAGTGGTGCGTCCGCGCCTACAACCAGGCGCTCGCCGAGTTCTGTGCCCAGGCGCCGGGCCGCCTCCACGGCGTCGCCATCCTCAACTGGTGGGATCCCGGCGCCACCCGCGACGCCCTCGCAGAGATCAAGGAGCTCGGTTTCAAGACTGCGATGGTCCCCATCCAGCCCGGCAAGTTCGCCGACGGTGAGATGATCAACTACCACGGCGAGCGCATGGACCCGTTCTGGCAGGCCATCGAAGAAGCTGGCCTGCCGATCTGCTTCCACATCGGTGAGCGGCCCGTGAACCCCTTCACCTCACCGCGCGGCGCGGCCGGCATCTTCGTCATGCAGCAGATGGGCGGCATGCGGAACGTCTGGGCCGGTCTCACCTTCGGCGGCGTGTTCGAAAGGAACCCCGGCGTGCAGGTCATCTTCGTCGAAAGCGGCCTGCACTGGGTGCCCGGCGCGCTCCAGGAAGCCGACATGATCTACGAGTCCTTCCCGAGCCATCAGCGCCCGAAGCTCTCGCACCCGCCGAGCCACTACTGGTTCAATAACTGCTACGCGACCTTCATGGTCGACCCCGCCGGCCTCGAAATGCTCCACCGCATCGGCGCCGACCGCTGCCTCTGGTCCTCGGACTACCCGCACAACGAGAGCACCCTCGGCTACACGCGCAGCGCCGTCCAGGCCGTTTTCGACGCCACCACCATCGAAAACGCCCGGAAGATCGTCGGCGGCAACGCCATCAAGCTCTTCAACCTGCCCACATAGGAGCCGCGCCCCTCCGTGGGCGCATGACCGGGCACCCCCTTCCGCGGCGCAACACCCCAGGGGCCGCGCCCCTCCGTGGGCGCATGACCGGGCACCCCTCCCGCGGCGCAACACCCCAGGGGCCGCGCCCCTCCGTGGGCGCATGACCGGGCACCCCTCCCGCGGCGCGACCACCCAAGGAGCCGCGCCCCTCCGTGGGCGCATGACCGGGCACCCCGTCCCGCGGCACGACCACCCCCAGGAGCCGCGCCCCTCCGTGGGCGCATCACCGGGCACCCGCTTCCGCGGCGCGACCACCCCAGGAGCCGCGCCCCTCCGTGGGCGCATGACCGGGCACCCCCTCCCGCGGCGCAACACCCCGGGAGCCGCGCCCCTCCGTGGGCGCATCACCGGGCACCCCCTTCCGCGGCGCGACCACCCAAGGAGCCGCGCCCCTCCGTGGGCGCATGACCGGGCACCCCCCCTCCCGCGGCGAGCCTACGACTCCACGTCGTCCCAATACCATGCCCACGCCCACGGCCAATCCCGCTCGTGCTCGACAAGCCCTCCGGCCACCGGGTTGCGCACCACATAATCCACCGGCTGTTCGAAGTCGTCGCGCCCGCGAATGGTTCGGTCCCACATCCCTGGTTGGAAGACCTGGCCCGCGCACTCCGGTCGTCCAAACCTGCCGTGTCGCCCAGGTCTTCCAGCGGTTCAGGAACTGGAGGATATCGAGCCGCTGTCTCCGAAGGACAAGATGCAAGTGATTCGGCATCAGGCAGGCGGCGAAGAGCTCTACCCTGTCCCCGTTGCGCTGCTCGAGGACCGTGTCCCAGATCGCCCGCCGTGCTGCCTCGGGCCAGCGAGCGAACCGGGGGTGAGCGTGAATAACGAGGTGAAAGATGGTCTCTGGTTGTGCGTAAGCGTCGGCTGGTAGCCGAATGCGCTTCGGGATTTTCACCGCCGCAGCATAGCGCGAGGGTTCACAATGCGGGGCCTTCCGGGAGCGAAATTCGTGCCCGTTCATGCGCCCACGGAGGGGCGCGGCTCCTGGACTTGCCAGCCTACGGTCCGCGCCATCCCCCCCTACCCCGCCGCCGCTACCGCCCGCTCGCGTTCCGCCGCTCGGTCGACCATCGCGCGCAGCACCCGGACGAGAACCGTCATCCAGTTGCCCGCGACACCCACCCGGTCGATGCGCACCTGGTTCGGGCCCACCAAGACCGCCTGCAACCCGAGCGCCTGCACCCGCTCCCGCATGTCCTGCGGCACCCCGTGGCGCACGCGGATGTGGAACATCTGCTCGTCCGTCTTGATGCTCTCCACGTTCGCCCGCCGCGCCACCGACTTGATGAGCGACACGTAAAGCAGGTTCTCGACCGAAGGGGGCACTTCCCCGAAGCGGTCGCGCAGCTCCGCCTGCATGTCGGCCACCTGCTCCGCCGTCTCCAGGTTCGCCATCCGCTGGTAGAGCGCGAGCCGGTCGTGGATGTCTTCGATGTAGTT
>JBLNCO010000362.1:0-5864 GCA_050260715.1 Hyphomicrobiales bacterium
GCCAGCTCGCCTACTGGGAGCGCACGGGCTTCTTCCGGCCGGCGCATACGAGGGATTCCAGCAGATTCCGGGCTATGTACTCCTTCAAGGACGTCGTTGCCCTTCGCACACTTGCCGGTCTGCGTGAACGGCTACCCCTGCAAGAGCTTCGCAAAGTCGGCGCGTGGCTTCGCGAACGGTACGACGAGCCCTGGAGCTCTCTGCGCTTCTTTGTGATCGGGAGATCGGTCGTGTTCGAAGACCCACAAGGCAATCGCGTGCTCGCAGGGACCGACCAGCGCGTCCTCCCGATCGATCTCGGCGAAATCGAACGCGAAACGGAGCGCCTGACAGACGGCCTCATCGCGCGCGGGCCGGAGCAGATCGGCCACATCGTTCGCAACCGGTATGTGCAGCACAACGCCTGGCTGCTCGATGGCACGCGCATCCCGACATCCGCCGTGTGGAACTTCCACGAGGCCGGCTACGCGAACGACGAAATCCAGCGGGAGTATCCGCGGCTCACGCTCGCCGACATCGAGGCGGCCATTGCCTTCGAGGCGGAGAAGCGACGCCGGACGGCCTGAGGTAGCTGGCGGCCCCGCGCATGCACCTGATCATCGACGAGAACGTGCCCGATTCGGTCGCCTCATTTCTCAAGGACCGCGGGCACCACGTGGAGCTCGTGCGTGAGCGGTTCGGCCAGATGACGCCCGACGAGTTCATCGCGTGGGTTGGGGATGAACAAGGGGCCATCGTCGTCACGCTCGACCGCGACTTTCGGCGCCTCGTCGAACGCGTGCCGAGTGGTGGAAAGGCGAAATTTCGGTCTCTCGGGCGCATCAGCCTCCGCTGCAAGGAGCCTCGCGCACTTGCCCGTATGCGCGAGTTCATCGAGGACATCGAGCGAGAACACGAGCGTGCGCAACTTCGCCCAGTTCGGCGCATGATTGTGGAGATTACGGAGACCACTTTCACGGTCATCCGGTAGACGAAGCGCCGCCCATATGGGCGGCGCTGCTGTTCGCTGAGATGAGTGTCCCTCGCGCCTAGCCCCGGGGCAGGCCCAGGCCGCGAGTCGCGATGATGCCCTTCTGCACCTCGGTCGTGCCGCCCGCGATCGTCGAGCTCACCGCCTGCATGTACGACATCGAGCTCCGGTTCCGGATGTTTCCGTGCATGCCGTACAGGTGCATCGAGAGGTTCGCGATGCGCTGCTGCAGCTCGCTCGAGAAGAGCTTGCACATGCTCGCTTCGTAGTTCGGGATGAGGCCGCTCGCCTGCATGCTCACCACGCGGTAGCTCAGCATCTTCGCGACTTCGCACTCGATCCACCGGTCGGTGAACTCGCGCTTCACCGCCGGGTTCCGTTCGAACGACGCGACGCCCTCGCCCGACTTCGCCTGGCGGATGAGCGCCTCGAGCGACTTCCGCACGCCGATGGCGCTGCCGATCGAGCTTCGCTCGAAGTCGAGCGTCGTGGTGCCGACGTACCAGCCGCGGTTCTCTTCGCCCACGCGGTTGCGCACCGGCACGCGCACATCCTCGAAGAACACCTCGTTGAACGTCTGCGTGCCTGCCAGCGTGGTGAGGGGCCGCACGGTCACGCCCGGGCTCTTCATGTCGACCAGCAGGTACGTGATGCCACGGTGCTTCGGCGCATCGGGGTCTGTGCGCACCAGCATGTACATCCAGTCGGCGAACTGCGCGCCCGTGGTCCAGATCTTCTGCCCGTTGATGACGTAATCGTCGCCGTCGCGGACCGCGCGGGTCTGCAGCGAGGCGAGGTCGGAGCCTGCGCCCGGTTCGCTGTAGCCCTGGCACCAGATCACCTCGCCCTTGAGGATCTTCGTGAGGTGCTCTTCCTTCTGCTCCTCGGTGCCGTGCTCGATGATGGTCGGGCCGATCATCATGACGCCGAAGCCGCCGACGTTCGCTGGGACGCCCGCCTCCGCGAACTCCTCGTTCATGATGAACTGCTCGATCGTCGACATATCGGCGCCGCCGTACTTCTTCGGCCACGCCGGAGCGATCCAGCCCTTTTCGGCGAGCTTGTCGCGCCACGCCTTGATGGCGCCCATGCGCCCGAAGAGGCCGCCTTCGCCTGCTTCGCCCTGGAACAGCTCCTTCGGCGCCTCGTTCTTGATGAAGTCGCGAACCTCCTGCCGCCAGGCGGCCTCGCGTTCGCTATCGCCCAGGTTGATTGCCATGCGGGAACCCTACCTTCCAAATCGTCATCGCATTGTCGGCGACACCCTCACCGCTCGCAAGCGAACGGCGTTCGGTCAAGGTGATTCACCCAGGGGTTCATTGCTATCGAATCTTTCTTCCTTCCGGGTGGTGTAATCCGATCGCCCTCGTGATAGAGTTCACAAGTGAGAGCCAGGGCGTCCGGCCTGTCCCTCCCTGACTCGCTCTGCTTCCCAACTCGCCCTAAACCGGACGCTCTGCACGAACCGGCCCCCTTCCCAGGGGGCCGGTTCCTCGTTTTGGCGAACCTCCCTCCATGGCAAGCCCTCCCACTGACCCGTTGCGCCGTTTCGTCGCACAATGCACGAACCGGGAAATGCCCGGGAGGACAACCAGCCCGTTGACCCACGAACCACTCTCGCAGGGCCAGGAGATCGAATCGCCGGTAACCCCGGCTGCTCCCGAGCTGCCAGCTGCCCGCCGTGCAGCCCGGAGAGCCGCGCGCCGGCCGCGCAAGCGGATACCCGCGTGGCCTCGCTGGCGGCCGATTCGCTGGCTGCGGCGCGTCCTCCTCGGCGGCATCGTCCTCCCGCTGCTGCACCTCGGGTACGCGCACGAAGTTCGCGGCCGCGCCAACTTCGACCGCGTCGAAGGGCCGTGCCTCATCATCAGCAACCACAACATGCACCTCGACCAGGCGATGCTGCTGATGGCCATGCCCGACCACTTCCAGCGCCGGGTCGCCATCGCGGCGGCTGCCAGCGACATCTTTGGCAACCCCTTTCGCGGATTCTGGTCGGCGTTGTTGGGCAACGCCTTCCCGTTCGCCACGGAGGGCGCCGGCATCCGCGAAAGCCTCGAGAACGTCGGCAAGATGCTCGAGGACGACTGGCACGTGCTCATCTTCCCCGAGGGGCGCCTGACGGTGGTCGGGCCCATGCAGCCGTTCAAGAGCGGCATCGGCTTCCTCGCCCGCGAGACGGGCGCGCAGGTGCTGCCCATGCGCATCGACGTGCTCCGCCCCGGCTTCTACGAAGGGAAGTGGCTGCCCCACCCGCGTGCGCGTGTGCGCGTGAGCATCGGCGAACCCGTGCGCATCGACCGCAGCCTCTCGTACTCCGCCGCGACCGCACGCCTCGAACAGGCCGTCCGCGAGGCGTGACCCGTGGAGCCCGAGCCGATTCGGTTCGCCGACATCCTCACGATGGCCTCCTCGGTCGCGACGTTCCTCGCCGCCCCCGAGGTCACGGCCGCGCACGCCATCGATGGCATCGCGATCCTCCGCGGCGAACGGCGCATCGAGGACCTCGGGCGGCCCCTGTCGCCGTTGCTGCGCCGCGCGCAGCAGCCGCAGGGTGGTGGCGTCGAACCGGCCCTCCGCGAGCTCGTGCAGCGCTGGTACGTCCGCCTCGGCTCGCCCGATGCGACGCTCGACGACGGCCAGCTCTCGGAGTTCCTGGCTGACCTCCAGGCGATCGCCGGTCAGCGCGGCGAGCCGTCGTGACGACCCGCGATCGCCGCGCCGGTCACGCCTCGGCCATGTTGCCGTAGGCCGGCCGTCCCGCGCGCTCGTAGTTGAGCAACACCGCTCCGCTCGGGAACGGCCGCGCCTCCAGGAGGCGCATGGCGGCCGGGGCGATGCCCTCGCCGAACAGCCGCTTCCCGGTGCCGAGGAGCACCGGGTATACCCAGAGGTTCAGGCGGTCGACCAGGTTGTTCGCGAGCAGGCTGCGCATCAGCGACCCGCTGCCGACCACGTGCACCTCGTTGTGCCGCTCCTTCAGTGGCGCGATGGCGCTCGCGTCGGCGGCTCGCAGGATGGTTGTGCCCTGCCACTTCGGCCCGGCGAGGCTCCGCGAAACGACGTACTTCGGTGACCGGTTGAACAGGTCCGTGAACGGGATGTCCGAAGGCGCGGTGGGCCAGTAGCCGGCGAAGATGTCGTACGTCTTACGTCCGAGCAGCAACGCCTCCATCCCCCGGTAGTGCTCGAACACGATCTCCCCGGCTTCGCTATCCACGTAGGGGGCCTGCCAGCCGCCATGTTCGAACCCGCCCTCGCGGTCTTCGTCGGGGGTGCCGGGCGACTGCATCACGCCGTCGAGCGTGACGAATTCGTGAGCGACGATGATGCCCATCCCTGCAACCTCCGGCCGAAATTCGGTCGATGGTAACACCTGCGCGCCGCCCCCCGTTCGCGGCGAATCGAAGAACCACCGCAATACGCTTCGCGGCGAGCGGAACGGCCCCCTGCTAGATTCGTCGCGGGCTAGTGGGTCGTAATTGGCCGCGCCTGGAGCAGGTAGAACCGCCCTTCGCCGTCGTAGGCGAACTCCACGTCGATCGGACAGCCGTAATGCGCCTCCACCTCGGCCACCGTCCGCGCCACCTGCGCGATCTGGTCGTCGCTGAGCGCCGGGCGAAGCGCCTCGTCGCGGCTCGCCTCGCGCCGCTCTGTGCCGCCCGGCACGGCCACCACCTGCACCAGCTTCTCCGAGATGTCCATCGCAGCGATGGCGCCGTCCTTCCGCGCGACATAATTGTCAGGCGTCACCAGCCCGGACACGATCGATTCCCCCAGCCCCCACGCGGCGTTGATGATCACCTCGTCGGTCGCGCCCGTCACGGGGTTCAGCGAGAACGCGACGCCGCTGACGGTGCTCGGCACGGTCTGCATCACGACCACGCCCATCGCTTCCTTGCGGTGGTCGATGCCCTTGATCGCGCGGTAGTGGGCCGCCCGCGGCTCCCAGAGGCAGTGGTAGCACTGCTCGACCGCCGCAAGCACCGCTTCTTCGCCGCGCAGGTTCAGGTAGCTCTCGTACAGCCCCGCGAACGACGCGTTCGCGCCGTCTTCGCTCACCCCGCTCGATCGGACCGCGAACGTCGCGTCCGGGCCGGTCCGGCCTTCGAGCGCGCGGTAGGCATCGCACACCTCGGCACGGATTTCGGCCGGCAGCTCGTTGTCGCGCAGGCGCTCGAGCAGCGGCGCGCAGGCTTCCCGCAGCTGCGCGATGGTCGGCCGCCCTTCGATCGCGAACAGCGGGTCGAGCAACTCTGCCAGCCGGGCGCCGTCGTGGAACCGCCGGTACGCATCGACCGTGATGGCGAAGCCCGGCGGAACAGGAAACCCGGCGGCGCCCAGCCGCGCGAGGCTCGCTGCCTTCCCTCCGACACGTTCGGGGACTGCCCCTTCGGGCGAATCCAGCCACGTGACGTACTCGCTCATGCTCCGCACAGCCTCCGAACGACTTCGTACAACACCTGCATGCCCAGGCGGAGGTTCTCTACGGTGATCCGTTCGTTGTGGCCGTGCACGCCGCCGAGTTCCTCCGGCCGCACCAGGCAGGGGACGAACCCGTACGCCGGGATTCCGCGCCGCCGATAGATGCGCGAGTCCGTGAACCCGCTCGTCAGTTCCGGCGCGAGCCGCGCGCCCTCAACCAGCTCGCCGATGACGTCGTCCACGACCTGGATGAACTCGTGGTCCATGCTCGAAGACGCGCCCTCGTAGCGGTTCAGCACTTCGAACGTCACCCGCTCGTCGGCCACTACCGCGCGAAGGTCATGGATGAACCGATCGATGTCCACGTCCGGGAGCAGCCGGCAGTCCAGCGTCGCCGTCGCCTCGGCCGGGATCACGTTGACCTTGATGCCCGTATTCACGGTGGTGAGCGAAATCGTGTTCGAAAGGC
>JBLNCO010000363.1:0-6084 GCA_050260715.1 Hyphomicrobiales bacterium
GCATCGCCGGCGCGGCGCGGGCGGCCTATCGGGCGGTTACGGAGCCGGCCGAGGGAACCATGCTGACCGTGCTGCGCCTCGCCGGCGATGCAGCTGTGGCCTTCGCGGGCGAACTGCCCGATGCGGGCCGGGCCCAGCCGTGCCTCGCCACCCTGGCCGCGGCCATCGCCGCCGCCGAAGAGGCCGAACGCCGGACGATCGGCGAGCTCCCGGCGCTGACCGAGGCCGGCGTCACCGACGCGGGCGGCGAGGGCGTGTGCGTCATCCTCCGGGGGCTCGCGGCTGCGCTCGAGGACACGTCGCCGCCAGTCCCGGCGCTGCCCGATCGCCCGGTCGCCGAGCACGCCGGGCACCAGGTCGAGACGTTCGGGTACTGCACCGAATTCGTGATAGAACCCTCCGGCGGAACCGCGCTCGATGCCGCGGCGATTCGGAGCTGGGCGGCCGGCGCGGGCTACCGCTCGGTCGTGGTTGTAGGCTCGCCCGAGGCCGTGCGCGTCCACCTCCACGCCGACGACGGCGACGCGGCCGTGCGCGACGCGGCCGGCTTCGGGCACGTTTCGCGCGTGAAGGTCGAGGATATGGCCCGGCAACACGAGGCCTTCCGCCGGTCGGGCAGCGGCGCGGGCAGGGCGATCGCGCTGCTCGCGATTTCGCGTGGCCACGGCTTCTTCACGCTGTTCGACAGTTTTGGCGCGCACGTCGCGGACCTCGGCGACCTGGTGAAGCCGCCCGCCGGGAACATCGCCGCCGCCGCCGATGCCCTCCGCGCCGCGGATGTAATCGTGCTCGCGAACCACCCGAACGTGGTGTTGGCCGCGCGGCAGGCGTGCTCGCTCACACGGTGCACGCTCCACGTCCTCGAAACCACGACGCTCCCGCAGGGCCTCGCCGCAGCGCTCGCCTTCGACGAATCCGCGAGCCTCGCTCGCAACCTCGCGGTCATGGCCGCCGCCGCGAAATCCGTGACCACCGTCGAAGTCACGACGGCCGCCGCCGACCGCACCGCCGACGGCGTCCGCGTGCGCCGGGGCGAAGCAATCGCCCTCGTCGATGGCAGGCTCGTCGCTGCCCGCCCGGAGCCCGTCGCGGCCCTGTTGGCGGGTCTCGCGACGGCGGGCGCCGCGGACGCGGAGGTGGTCGCCATCTACCCGGGCGAGGACGCCACCAGCGAGCAGGCCTCCGCCGCCATGGCCGAGGCCCTCCTGGCGTTCCCCGGCGTGGAGGTCGAGTTCCACGAAGGCGGGCAGGCCATCTACACGTTCATCGCCTCAGTCGAACGCTAGCCCGCCTGCCGGGAGCGGCTCCGGCAGCGCGCCGGCTTCGCCGGGCGCTGGCTCCTCAGTTTCGCGCCCGCCGCCGGGGCTCTCGGAGAAGTCCTTCCGCATCGGGATCTCCTTCATCAGCGCGCAGAGGATGATCCCGAGCGCGGCCACGATCGTCGACCACGTGAAGATGTCGCGCACGGCCACCGCGACCGCATCCTTCTGCACGGCCGTCGCCGAGGCCAGCGCCTCTTCGCCGCCGGGCGCGGCCCGCACCTGCGCCTGCACGCGTGCGAATTGGGCCGGGTTCAGCGCCAACGTCGGGTCACGGAAGTGCTCGAGCGTCGCCGATGCCTGCAGCGCTTCGTTCGTGCTGGGCGGCAGCTCCTCCGCGAACGACGCCTCGTAGGAGCTGGTCAGCAACGCCGCGAAGATCGCCACGCCGAACACGCTGCCAATCTGCCGGAAGAACTGGCTCGAGGAGCTGGCAACGCCGAGGTAGCGGTAGGGCACGGCGTTCTGGACCGTGAGCGACATGGTCGGCATCACCAGCCCGAAGCCCGTGCCGAGCAGCACCATGACGGCGCTGATGTGCCACTTCACCACGTCCACATCGAGTGTACGCAGGTAGAGCATCGCGATGAGGGTGCAGATCGCCCCCGCGATGGTCTGCCAGTAGTAGCGGCCGGTGCGCGCGATGAGTTGTCCTCCGAGGGTGCTCGCGGCCAGCAGTCCGAGCGACTGCGGCGTGGTGATGAGCCCCGAGCCCGTCGCGCTCACGCTCAGCGCCGTCTGCACGAACAGCGAGAGGTACTGGAGCGCCCCGAACATCCCCACGCCGAGCGTGAACACCACCAGGTTCGAAAGCACGAACGTCCGGTTGCGGAACAGATGGAGCGGGATGATCGGCTCCGGGTGCCGCGCTTCCTGGCCCACGAACACGCAGGCGAACAGCAGCCCGATGCCCACCGCCGAGAGCACGCGCGACGAGCCCCACGAGTAGTCGCCGCCCGCCCATTCGAACGCCATGAGCAGCGACACCGCCGCCACGGAGAGCAACGCGGCGCCCACGTAGTCGATGCGCGGGCGATTCGGGCTCGTGCGCGAAGGGAGGTTGAACCAGATGGCCGGCAGCGCCATCAGCGAGAACGGCACGTTGATGTAGAACACCCAGCGCCAGCCGCCGTGGTCGGTCAGGAAGCCGCCGACGGTCGGGCCGAGGACGCTCGCGAGGCTGAAGACGCCCGTGAACAGGCCCATGTACTTTCCGCGCTCGGCGGGCGGGAAGATGTCGCCGATGGCGCTGAACACCGACGCGAAGATCATGCCCCCGCCGACGCCCTGGAGCGCCCGGAAGGCGATCAGCGCTTCCATGCTCGGCGCGCCGCCGCACGCGGCCGACGCGGCCATGAAGAGCACGATGCCGGCCATCACGAAGAACTTTCGCCCGAAGATGTCCGACATCTTCCCGACGAGCGGCACGACCACCGTCGAGGCGAGCATGTAGCTCGTGAACAGCCACGAAAGCAGGTGGAAGCCGCCGAGGTCGGCGAGGATCTTGGGCGTCGCGGTAGTCACGACGGTCTGGTCGATGGCGCCAACGAAGAGCGCCAGCATCAGGCTGAAGAGGGGCAGCCAGCGCTGGCGGTCGTTGAGCACTTCTCCGATGGCCTGGCCTTCGGCGAGTCGCACAATGGGTTCCTTAGCCCGGGGTTAAAGACCTAATTGCGGGAGTGTACCCCACGTGCAGCGGTTCGCAACTGCCTAGATCTCGACGATCGCCGGGTGCAGCGGCTCGGCCTCCGAACCGCCCCCTTCGCCACCAGCAGCGGAACCGAAGGCGCGCCGCAACGGCACCTCCTGCAGCAGGCAACAGAGCGCCAGCGTGAGCGCCATCAACCCCAGGCCGCCAATGATGATGTGGTGCATCGCCACGGTGATGCCCTCTTTCTGGGCGTTCACCGCGTCGGCGAGCAGTGCTTCGCCGCCGGGGAGGTTGCGAGTCTCGGCCTGCACGATCGCGAAGTTCCCTTCGTCCAGCGCGAGGGTCGGGTCGTTGAACTTCTCGAAGGTCGCGGCCGGGATCTCCTGGCGCGCCTCGGGCGAAACGTTGTCGGTGAAGGCCGAATGGTACGAGGTGGCGAGCAGCACGCCGAAAATCGCCGTGCCCATCACGCTCCCGATCTGCATGAAGAACTGGCGCGAGCTCGTGGCCACGCCCAGGTACTCGTGCGCAACCGCATTCTGGATGACGACCGACATCGTGGGCATCACGAGCCCCGAGCCGAGCCCGAGGAGCACCATGAAGGCGCTTACGTGCCACTTGGGCGTGCCCACCCCGAGGGTCAGCAGCAGCGACATCGAACAGAGCAACATGACCGCGCCGAAGATGCTCTGTGCGCGGTAGCGGCCGGTGCGGGTCATCAGCTGGCCGCCGACGATGCTCGTGATGAGCACGCCGATGGACTGCGGCGTGGTGATGAGCCCCGAAGCGGTCGCCGAGGCGCCCATCGCCGTCTGCACGAACGTCGGGAGGTAGGTGACCACGGCGAACATGCCGGCGCCGAGCGTGAACACGATCAGGTTCGAAAGCAGGAAGATGCGGTTCCGGAAGAGGTGAAGCGGGATGATGGGCTCGGGGTGACGGCGCTCCTGCAAGGTGAACGCCACGGCGAGCACCGCGGCCGCCGCAAGCAGCGCCAGCGTGAGCGGTGCGCCCCAGCCGTACTCTTCGCCCGCCCACACCAGCGCGAGGAGCAGGCTGACCGTGCATGCCGAAAGCAGCGCCGACCCCAGGAAGTCGATCTTCGGTCGGCGCCCCGAAGGCCGCGAGGGAAGGTTGCGCCACACGGCGGGCAGTGCCATCAGCGAGAACGGCACGTTGATGTAGAACACCCAGCGCCAGCCGGCATGGTCGGTGAGCAGACCGCCGATCGTCGGGCCGAGCACGCTCGCGAGGGTGAACGTCCCGGTGAAGAGACCCATGTACTTGCCGCGTTCCACCGGCGTGAAGATGTCGCCGATGGTGGAGAAGACGGACGCGAAGATCATGCCACCGCCGATGCCCTGCGCGGCGCGCGCGGCGATCAGCATCGGCATCGAGACGGCGGCACCACAGGCAGCGGACGCCGCCATGAACGTGATGATGCCGCACATGATGAAGATCTTCCGCCCGAAGATGTCGGAGAGCTTGCCCACGAGCGGCACGACGACCGTCGAGGCCAGCATGTAGGTGGTGAACACCCAGGAGAGCAGGGCGAAGCCGCCGAGGTCGGCGAGGATGTTGGGAGTGGCGGTCGACATGATCGTCTGGTCGAGCGCGCCGATGAACATGGAGAGCATGAGGCTCCCGAGTAGGAGCCATCGTTGCCGTTGGTCCAGCGTTTCCCCAAGGGGCCTGGCGGCGAGCATCTCGGACACGGGTACCCTCGCCGGCAGAGCCCGGCTGTCAGACTATCTAGCGTAGACGAATGTTCGGGCCGAGCAAACTAGTTCGGAGTGAAAAAGAGACCGGCGGAAGGTAAAAGTTCGGCAGGCCCGCATGGCCGGCGCATGCGCGGCCTTTCGGCTGCCCCTAGAACCGCTTCTCCTTGATGCGGGCGGCCTTCCCGGTGAGCCCGCGGAGGTAGTACAGGTTCTTCCGGCGGACCTTGCCGCGGCGCACCACTTCGATCTTGTCGACGCGCGGGCTGTTCAGGGGGAACGTGCGCTCCACGCCCACGCCGCTCGCGAGCTTGCGAACGGTGAAGTTCGAAACGAGCCCCTTCTTCCGCTTCCGGATGACGATGCCCTCGAACACCTGGATGCGTTCCTTGTCGCCTTCGATGACCTTGGCGTGCACGCGGACCGTATCGCCGCTGCCGAAGTCGGGCCGCTCAGCGACCGGCGCGTTGGGGTTGAGGTTGTCGAGTTCGTAGGCCATCGTCGTTATCCCTTGTGAACGTAACCAGCCGATGATACGCGGAGCCAGCGCTAGGAGCGAACCCGTGCGGTCCCTTCAGTCATCGGCGGGGCGCTCGCAGACCGCGATCGCTTCCTCCGGCGAAGCGCCGTCGGCGAGCACGAGCATGAGCCCCGGGAGGTAGCGGTCCATCGCCTGCACGTTCGCATGGACGACGGGCCGCACGAGGTCGTTCGTGAGCTCCGCGCCTGCGGCATCGATGCTCGTCTTGTAGCGGATGGACCCATCGCTATAGTCCATCTCGAAGTTGCCGAGCACGAGCCCGTAGTTCGCGCGCATCAGGAACTCGGCGACCGCCGGGCGGTGCGCTGCGTCGGCGAACACCGGGGCGATCGAATAGAACACGAACTGGGAGTCTTCCTCCAGGGGGTAGGCGAGGCAGGTCCATTGCGCCTGGGAACCCTGGAAGCGGATGACGAAGTGGCCGGCATTGGCGTCGTAGACGGCCGGCCAGTCCTCTTCGGTGAAAAAGGCGACGAGCGCCCCGGCGATATCGTCGTCCATCGCTCAGCGCCTGCCGAGGGTGGCCATCTTGACCAGGTAGTCCTTCGTGTTCACGAGCTTCTGCTTGTCCACGTCGCTGTAGAGCCAGGTGAACTTCGTTTCGGGCAGGAACTTGAAGTTCACGAGCCGCTGCGTCGTCTCGAAGGTGCCATCGATGATCCCGAAGGTCTTGAGGTTGTTGAGGATGAACGCGCCGGTGCGCTTCACGTAGTCGAGTCCGATGCTCCCGGTGAACTGCCCGCCGCCCGGCCAGCCGTAGTTCACGCTCAGTTTCAGGCCGGCCGACTTGTCGAGGATCATCGTCTTGAGCTCGCCGAGGTTCTGGAGGGCCGGCGCCATCGGCTGCTGGATGTT
>JBLNCO010000364.1:0-8031 GCA_050260715.1 Hyphomicrobiales bacterium
GCCCGCCCGCTTCGTTGGCCGCGGCCGGGTCCTCGCCAGCCCGGGACCTCATGCTCCCGGCCCATCGCACGGTCGACACGGCCGAACGCGTGGGGGCGTGGCTGGGCGACTGGATGCGGCAGCCGCCGGGCCAGCAGCCATGCCGGGCCACGCGAGCCCAACGAGATGCTCCCTCGTCAGCCGCTTCTCGATTCTGGCACAACCTACCCATCGGTAGGGTGACGGCGAGTTGAGGCGGAGTTGCCGGCCCGCATTCGAGATCATTCATTTCCGACAACCAAGACCAAACGGTCGGTTGACACTGCTCTCCGCGATGCGTAGTCTTCCGCCGAATAACCTTCACTTGACTCGGGGGCGTCCACTTGGCGGATAACTACTGGACTCGTCGGAACATGCGTCTCGGGCGGCGCCGATTTCTCGCTGGCGCAGGCGCTTCAACCATCGGAGCCGCCGCGCTCCTCGCGGGCTGCGGCGACGACGACGATGACGATGGCGGGAGCTCCGGCGACAACAACACCTCGCGCTCGCCTTCCGCGGCGGCCGGTAGCCCGAAGCGTGGCGGAACGCTACGCCTCCCGGTGATTTTTTCGAGCGGCCACTTCGATATCCATCAGTTCGTCATCGGGTATCAGACGAGCGTGTGGCGTGCAGTCGGAAACGGCCTCTTCCGGACCGACAACGGCACGGGCGAGACCGTTGGCGACCTCGCCAAAGAGTGGGAGTACCCGGACAGCCAGACCTTCGTCGTGAAGCTCAAGCCCGAGGCCAAGTTCCAGAACAAACCCCCGATGAACGGCCGCAAGCTCACCGCCGAGGACGTCAAATTCAGCTTCGAGCGCCTCGCCACGCCTTCCGCCGACTTCCCGCGCAACTCGGACTATCAGGAGGTGGACCGCATCGAGGTGGTCGACCCCGAAACCATCCGCTTCGTGATGAAGCGTCCCTATGCACCCCTCATCAACGTCATGACCAACAGCCAGGCGATCGTCGTTGCGCCTGAGGTGGTCGAACAGTTCGGCGATCTCAAGAAAGGCGAAGCAGTGATGGGCTCGGGCCCCTTCATCGCCGAGCGCGCCGACGCCACGAGCGGTGCCCGGCTTGTCCGCAACCCGGACTACTGGGAAGAGGGGCGGCCCTATCTCGACGCCGCCGAAATCACGATTGTTAGCGACACGCAGACCAGCCTCTCCGCGTTCCGGGCTGGCGACTTCGACGCCCACGACATCGCGGCTGTCGACCTCCCCTCGTTCCGCGGCGATAGCAATTTCGTCATCGAACACTACCTCAGCCCGAGCTACATGGTTGCCGGCGTGGGCGGGCCGATCGATTCCGGCCCACTGAAGGACATGCGCGTCCGGCAGGCGATCGACCTCGCCGTGGATCGCCGCGCTCTCGGCAACGTCGTCTACCCCGGCGGCGATTTCAAGCTCTCCAGCGTATTCGGGCACCCGCTCTGGTCGCTCCCTACCGAAGAAATCGAGAAGCGCCCGGGCTACCGCCAGCAAAAGGACGACGACCTGGCGGAGGCTCGAAAGCTGGTGGAGGCGGCGGGCTCGCCCACGCTCTCGATCCAGACGACGCCCCAGTTCCCGAGCTTCCACATCGACCGCGCGCAGGTCTACAAGGACAACCTCGAGAAGGTCGGCTTCAAGGTCGAAATCGTCACCGACGAATACGCCGCCTACAAGGAGAAAGAGCGCAACAAGCGGTTCATGCTCAGCACGCTCGCCCTCGGCTTCTCGGGCGACCCTGACGCCCCCCTCGCCGGCTGCTTCCACAGCAAGGGATCGCGGAACTACTTCAGCTGGGCGAGCGACAAGTACGACCAGATACTCATCGACGAGCAATCGGAGTTCGACCCCGAGAAGCGCAAGGCGATCGTCTTCGATGCCCAGCGCCTGCTGCTCGAAGAGCGCCCGGTGGCAGCGTTCAATGCATGGTTCGTGTACGCCGACATCGGGCTCCGCAAGTCCGTTAAGGGTGCGCGGTTCGGCGGCCTCGCCCCGTCGGGAAGCAATGCTGTGGACCTGCTGACCCAGGCAAAGGACATCTGGCTCGACGCCTAGCTGCGATGCAATACGTCATCCGGCGCCTCACGCTTCTCGTGCCCACGATCTTCCTCGTGATGGCCACGGTGTTCGTGCTCATTCGGCTCGTGCCCGGCGACGTCGTCAGCCTCCTCGTCGCCGATCAGAACGTCACGACCCAGGACGCCGACAGGCTACGCGAGGACCTTGGGCTCGACCGGCCAGTGCCGGTGCAATTCGTCGACTTCTACGGCGACATGCTGACCGGGAAGTTCGGAAACTCCATATGGACCGGGGAGAGCGTCCTCGGCGAGTTTGGCGACCGGGCGCCAGTCACCCTCCAACTGGCGCTCATGGCCGCGATCTTCAGCGTCCTGCTTGGAGTGCCGCTCGGAATCATCTCGGCACTCCAGCAGGACCGCTGGCCCGACTACATCCTCCGCAGCGTTGCCATCCTCGGCCTGAGCGTGCCCGGCTTCTGGCTGGGCACGCTGGCGATCGTGCTCCCGGCTGTCTGGTGGCAGTACTCCCCGCCATTAACCTATGTCTCGCCGTTCGCGGACCCCTGGGACAACTTCCGCCAGTTTGTCGTCCCCTCGTTCATCATGAGTCTTTACCTCTCTTCGGTGCTGATGCGCATGACTCGCTCGATGATGCTCGAGGTCATGCGCCAGGACTACGTGCGAACCGCCCGGGCAAAGGGTGTTCGCGAAGGCACCGTGGTGGTTCGGCACGCCCTCCGCAACGGGCTGATCCCGGTGGTGACGATCTTCGGGACCCAGTTCGCCGTGCTGCTCGGCGGCACCGTCATCTTCGAGGTCATCTTCAACCTGCAGGGGATCGGCCGGTACGTGTTCCTCGCCGTCAGCCAGCGCGACTATCCCGTCATTCAGACAGTGAACGTCATCCTCGCCCTCGCCGTGCTCGGCGTGAACTTTCTCGTCGACATGTCGTACGCCTACCTCGATCCCCGAACCCGGGCCGGGATGACCTCGTGAGCCAGGCGAGTGGCCACCTCGGTGACCTGCCGCTTGCGGCTCCATCAGTAACCGGCCGCTCCGCCGTCCGAGAACTGCTGCGGTTCGCCCGAAACAAGCCGCTCGGCGCTGCGAGCGCCGTGGTCATCCTGGTGTTCCTGCTGATGGCCGCGAGCCCATCGACGTTCGCGACACATGATCCAGACGCGCAGGACACCGCCAGCTCGCTGCAGAACGTCAGCAGCGCCCACCTTTTCGGCACCGACAACTTCGGCCGCGATGTCTATTCGCGGGTGGTCTACGGTGCTCGCACTTCGCTCTACATCGGGTTTGGTGCGGTGGTCGTTGGACTCGCCGTCGCGACCGCCGTCGGCGTGGTCTCGGCCTACGCTGGCGGGTGGATCGACTCCATCATCCAGCGGTTCGTCGATGCCATCATGGCGCTGCCGTGGCTGGTCCTCCTGATGTCGATGATGGCCCTCCTCGGCCCGGGCACCACCAACACGCTGCTGGTGGTCGGCCTGCTCACCGCCCCGGGGACATCGCGGGTTATTCGCGGCTCGGTGCTTCGTATCAAGGAGAACCAGTACATCGAGGCGGCGCGTGCGACCGGCTGCTCCACCCCCAGGGTCATGTTTCGCTACGTGATCCCCAACATCGTCCCGGAGATGATCATCCTCGCCTCGATTGGCATCGGCGCCGCCATCATCGCCGAATCGTCCCTCTCGTTCCTGGGCTTCGGCGTCGTGCCGCCGCAGGCATCCTGGGGGTACATGCTGGGCATCGAGGGGCGGCGATTCCAGATTGTCGCGCCGTGGCTCTCGATTTTCCCTGGCGCGGCGATTGCGCTCTGCGTGTTTGCCTTCAACATGCTCGGCGACGCCCTGCGCGACGTGCTCGACCCCCGGCTGCGTAGCCGCTAGCCAGTCTCAGGAGGCAGGTCCATGGAGTATTCGAAGCTGTTCGACCTTACCGGCCGTGTTGCCATCGTGACCGGTGCCGGACGCGGCCTCGGCCGTACGATGGCCATCGCCCTTGCCTCCGCCGGCGCCGATATCGTCGCCGCGGCCCGGACCGAGACGGAAATACAGTCGCTCGCCGCCGAGATCGAGGCGATGGGCCGCCGCGCCAAAGCCATTACCTGCGACGTTACCGACGAGGCCTCGTGCAACGCGCTGGTCGAGAACGCTGTCGAGGCACTCGGCCGGGTCGACATCCTC
Organism: Hyphomicrobiales bacterium; assembly: GCA_050260715.1. Taxonomy (GTDB): domain Bacteria; phylum Chloroflexota; class Dehalococcoidia; order Tepidiformales; family Tepidiformaceae; genus JALOAP01. The sequence goes on from JBLNCO010000364.1 coordinate 4,225, forward strand.
GTGAACAACGCCGGCATCAATATCCGAAAGCCCGTGCTCGACCTCCCGTTCGAGGAGTACCAGCAGGTGCTCCAGACCAACCTCCACGGCTACTTCCTCTGCGCGAAGGCGGCCGGCCGCCGCATGGTCGAACAGCGCTCCGGCAAGGTGATCAACATTTCGAGCATCTTCGGGAAGGTCGCGCTCCCGACGCAGGCGGCCTACGCGAGCTCCAAGGGCGCCATCGAACAGCTGACGAAAGTGCTGGCACTCGAATGGGCGACTTCGAACGTCCAGGTGAATGCGATCGGTCCCACCTACTTCGAAACCGAGCTCACGCGGCCGCTGTTCGAAGACCCGGAGCGCAATCGCATGATCACCGAACGCACCCCGATGGGCCGCTGGGGCCAGCCACACGAGCTCGCCGGCGCAGTTATCTTCCTCGCCAGCCCCGCCAGCGACTACATCACCGGCCACACGCTCATGGTCGACGGCGGCTGGACCGTCTGGTAGCTCCGGTGGCGCACTAAGCGCGAAGCGCGGCAATGGCCGCCCGGATGTCCTCGTCTTCGATGAACTGCGCGCCGCGCTCCTGGCGCAGTGCCTGCGCCTTCCGCAACACGGCCGCCTGCTCCAGCCCGGCCGGGATCGGCGTGTGCCAGGCGAGCAGTTCGACCGTCACGCCGTTCGGGTCGCGGAAATAGATGGACCGCTCGTAGCCCCGGTCGATCGGGCCATCGAACGGGATTCCCGCCTCGGAGAGCCGCCGGCTCGCCTCCACGATTCCCGCATCGTCCGTGTCGATGGCCAGGTGGTCGAGCCATCCTGAGCCCGATTTCGCTGATTCCCAGGTCGCAGTTTCGACGCCCGGCTTGGGCAGGAAGTAGGCGATGAAGTTGTCGCCGCCCACATGGAAGAAGAAGTGGTCTTCGTGCGAAACGTCCAGGTTGTCCTGCAGCAGCACGACTTCCATGCCGAGCAGGTCGCGATAGAAGTGAATGGTCTCGTCCCGGTGCTTCCCCGAGAACGCCGGGTGCGAAATCCCCTTCAGCGTCAGCATTGAACCACCCCCGCCACGTGATGCGGGGAGCATATCCTCGCCCGGCGCCCTCCGCATGCCGGCGCCGCGAGCGCTGACCCGTCTCCAGTCCCGGCACCGGCGCTCGCCTGCGCGGGACCTACTGCTTCGCCTGGATCGCCTCGGCCAGCTCTTCCTTGTTCATCCTGCTGCGCCCCGCGATGCCCAGCTTCTGCGCCTCGCTGTAGAGCTCGTCCTTCGACTTCTCGAGCCCCACGACCTTGCCGCCGGCGGTCTTATCGGGGTCGCCTTCGCGCTTGAGCTCGCTGTAGCCCTTCGCTGCCTGCGGGTCCGAGGGCCCCTTCCGCGCCTTCTTCTCCCAGTGGTCGCCGACCTTGCGGTACGAATGCTTGAGCGCCGCGTAGGCAACGCGGTGCGCGCGTTCGCCATCCGAACCGTACGTCTCGACCGCGTTGTCGTGCGTCTCCTTCCAGATCTCCTGGGCGTGCTTGTCCGACCGCTCGATAGTGCTCGGAATGCCGGTGTCTTCGCGTCCCTTCCTGGGCATTGGGAACCTCCTCTGCGCAACTCCGTCGCACTCATCGTGCTGCTGCTTCGATGAAGCAGGGGTCACGCCGCCGCGGGCAACGCTCGCAGGGGGATTGCGATGGCTCCTAGAGGCTGCTGATAGCCCCCAGCACCTCGCTCGTGCTCGAAAGGTCCGCGAAGGCGGCGTCCGCTCCGCTCCTTTCGAGGTCATCGACGCTGTACGCGCCGGTCGCCACAGCGATTGCCTTCGCGCCAATCGCATGGGCCGCCTCTACGTCGAGCGGCGTGTCGCCCACGATGACCGTATCGCCCGGGTTCGGGTCGAGCCCGAGCGCAGCAGCCAGCTCCTCCATCCCCGCATGGACCACCTCCGCGCGAACCGGGCTCGCATCTCCGAAGCCCCCGGCCGCGAATCGCTCCCACAGCCCGAAGTGCGACAGCTTGATTTTCGCGCCCGGCCGGATGTTCCCGGTCGCGAGTCCCAGCTTGCCGTGCGAAATCTCGAGCGCGTCGAGCAGCGCCGGTACCCCCGGGAGCACGTGACCGTTGCGCGCGGCGATCTCGCCCGGGAGCGCCGCAAGGTACCCCTCGATCGTCCGGCGGTACGCCGCCTCGATGTCTCCGTTGGCCACGCCGTGGATGGCGATGAGCTCCATAAAGATGGCGTGGTCGGTGCGGCCGTCGATCGACACCTTCGACACCGCGCCCTCGATCCCGAAGTTCTCGCGGAAGCTGACTTCCAGCGCCGCCCGGCCGGCTCGCAGCGTGCTGATGAGCGTCATATCGATGTCGAACAGGACGAGCCGTGCCACGTCCGCAGTGTACCGGCGCGTTGCGTCCCGGTCGCTCCCGGCCCACGATGGGCAACGTGGCGATAGAGCTCGAAAGCGGCGGTGCGCGCGCGGTCATCCTGCCGGCCTACGGCGGGCGCCTTCACCAGCTCTTCGTCCCGGTCGCCGGCCAGCCCGAGCCGCTCCTCCACAGCCCCGATGACATCGAACAGTACCGCGAGCGCCCGACCCGCGGCGGCTCCTTCCCGATGGCGCCGTGGCCGAACCGCGTCGCGAATGGCAGGTTCCGCTGGAACGGCCGCGACGTCGAACTCCCGACGGAGGGCCGGCCGCACGCCATCCACGGCCGCGTGAAGGACAAAGAGTGGGAGGTCGTGGCACGCACGGCGCGCGTCGTGGAGCTCGTCGCGCGCTTCGATGACGGCTGGCCGTGGCCGGGCCGCGCCTGGCAGCGCTTCGAGCTCACGGACACCTCCCTCCGCATGAAGTTCGAAGTTCGTGCCGAACGCGAAGCGTTTCCCGCCGGCTGCGGCTGGCATCCCTGGTTCCGCCGCGACGTCGCCGGCTCCCCGGACGCCGCACTCCGCGTCCCTGCCGGCAAACGTTACGTGAGCGAAAGCGACATCCCCACCGGCGAGCTCGTCGCGCCCACCGGCGACTTCGACCTGCGCGAACTGACCCCGCTCGGTGAGCGGCGCATCGATACCTGTTACACGGCCCTCTCCGGTCCCGTCACGATTCGCTGGGAACGGCTCGAGCTCGAAATGGCCATCGCCTGCCCGTTCCCGCACGTGCAGGTGTTCACGCCCGGCTACGCGTTCTGCGTCGAACCCCAGAGCTGTGCGCCCGATGCCTTCAACCTCGCCGTCCGCGGATCCCAGACCGACGGCATGGGCATCGCCGCTCCCGGACGGCCGGTCAGCATCGAAACCCGCTGGACCTGGTCCGAACGCTGATTACGGCTGATGTCGCGATTCGTCGAGCGTTACGTAGAAAAAGTCGCGCGCCTGCGTCTTGAGGAAGCGCGAAGGCGAATCGGGCATCGAATCCATGAAGCGCGTCGCCTCGAGCGACCCGTCGCCCTGCGGGAAGAAGAGCCCACCGAGCACGTACGGGTTGTTGATGTCGAGCTGCATGGCCGTGTAGGCCCCGGCCGCCCACAGCGCCTTCGCCAGCGTTTCGGCGCTCAGCGAATTGCCCGCCGCGAACACCAGGTTGCCGTCCTTCGTCAACCCCACCGCCGACCGCCACGTGATGAACTCCGTCGAGTCGACCTTCACGTAGCCCCAGGTGTCGTTCCCTTCGCCCACGCGCCGGCTGATTTCGCCGTTCTCGATGAGCAGCACGGCGTTCTGCCGGCACGCCGTGAAACCGTCCTCCCACGCGATCGTCGAACCCCACGTGCCCATCTTGATCGCGCCGTTCGCACCCGTGCAGATGGTCGCCAGCCCGTTCCGGAGCGGGCGAAAC
>JBLNCO010000365.1:0-20638 GCA_050260715.1 Hyphomicrobiales bacterium
CGCCCGGACATGCTGCGCGGCCTCGAAATCCTCTCCGACTACCTGCCGATGACCTACGCTTACGACGCGCTGAACCGCGTCCAGCGGAGCTCCGATGTCAGTGGCCGCCTGCTGTTCGATGTCGCGATCCTGCTGGCGGCGACGGTGGTCGCGATCGTGCTCGGCGCCGCCACGCTGCACCGGCGCACGGAGTAGGTCTGTAGAATGGTGGTGTGACCGAGATAACGATGGAATTGCCGGACGGGTTGGCCGCGCGCCTCCCCGCCATGACTGAGGCGGAAGACCGTTCGGTGTCCGAGGTCATCGCCTCCTCGCTGGCTGCCGTGCTCGCCGACGGCGAACCAACAGCAGAGCAGCTGGCCGCGTTGGCTGCGGCTGGTGGATCCTTCGCCTGGCTCGCGGAGGAACCCGAGATGTATTCGTCGACTGACGGCGAACCAGTGTGAGTCTCCCGCTGCGCCCCGGGGACATCTCTAGCGCGAGAGCCCCGGTACCGCCTACCGCCCGAGCGAACCGGCCGGCCCGCCGGGCTGGCACGTGCGGCAGAAGCTCGTGATGCGCTGGTTCGCCGTGATCTCGGAGATGATGGAACCGCAGCGCGGGCACGGCTCTCCGCCGCGCCGGTGCACGTGCACGAAGTCCCGCCGCTCCTCGTAGTCGAGCTGGCCGTCTTTGACCATACGCTCGCGCGCCAGCGGCGTCGCCCACTCCATCACCCGATGCGCCGCCCGGTAAAGCTCCCGTAGCTCTTCTTCCGAGAGCTTCGTCTTCGGCGTGTAGGGATTGATCTTCGCCTCCCAGAGAATCTCGTCGCTGTAGGCGTTGCCGATGCCCTGGACGAACTCCGCGTTCGTGAGGATGCCCTTGATGGCGCCGCGGTACCGTTTCATCCCCGCGACCCACGCGTCCTCCGTGAGCGCCGGGTCGAGCAGGTCGGGGCCGTTCGTGGCCCAGTTCGGGATAATGTTCAGCTGGTCGGCCGCGACGAGGTACACCTTGCCCATCAGCCGGTCGTCGGCGTAGCGAAGCTGGCGGCCGCCGTCGACATCGATCGCGAGGCACGTCTTCGCCGCGAACTTCTTCGAGGCGTCGAGGTACTGGAAGCGGCCGGTGAGCATGGGATTGATCGCGAGGACGCGGCCCGACGCGAGCGGGAAGAGGACGAACTTCCCGTGCCGGAGGACCTCGCCGAACGTATCGCCCGGCAGCGTCTCGCGCAGCTCGCTCGCAGGCGTGCGGAAGACCGGCGGGATGCGCGTTTCGACGGCGGCGATCTTGTGGCCGGGCAGGTGCTGGTTGAAGAACCCGCGGATCGCTTCGAGCTCGGGAATTTCGGGCACGCGTTCTAGCCTACGGCAGCAGCCGTCGCGCTGCTCACGCGGCCGGCGCCCATGCGCCGGGGCCTGTAAAGCCACGCTGGTTCGTCATGTGTGAAAGAGGCCACAGATCGCGTTCCTAAAGTCTGGGAGCAGTAGGATAACACCCACTGTGGAACGCAGGATTCAATACGCCGCGACAAGCGATGGCGTGGCCATCGCCTTCAGTACGGCGGGCGAAGGCCCGCCGCTTTTACATATGACCCCAATGGGCGGCGCGGCGCTCAATTTCGACCAACTGCCGGCGGTCCTCACCTACCTCTACCAGAAGCTCTCGGAGCGCCGTTCGCTCATCCGCTTCGACATCCGCGGGACGGGCCTTTCGGACCGGGAAATCCCGCCGTTCAGCACCGATGGGCTCGTCAGCGACATCGTGGCGGTGCTCGACCGGGCAGGGCTGGAGAAGGCGGACCTCTTCGCGGTCTCGTCGGCTGGCCCGGCCGCGATCGCCTTCGCGGCCACCTACCCCGAGCGCGTCGGTCGGCTCGTGCTCTGGTGCACCTCCGCGAACGGGCGCGACATCCAGTCGTCGGCGCGGCGGACGATCGATTCGCTCGCGGCGCAGGACTGGCGGATCTACACGGAGACCCTTTCGAGCGCGAGCTTCGGCTGGGCCGATGCCGAAGACGCCCGGCGGCTCGCCGCCGTCCTCCGCGAGACGACCTCTGCCGAGGTTCGCCAGCAGTACTACCAGTTCATCCAGCAGATGGACACGACCGAACTGCTGCCAAAGGTGCGCAGCAAGGCGCTCGTCCTGCACTTCCGTGAGTACCCGCTGGTGCCGGCGTCGTGCGCGACGCGCCTCGCCGCGCTGCTGCCCGATGCCGACATGGTGCTGTTCGAAGGGAACTCGCTCTTCCCGCGGCGCGAAGACCTGCAGGTGGTCGCGGAGACGATCGACTCCTTTCTCGGCGGCCCGGGCAAGTTCGACCCGCCGCCACGGTCGCTCCTGGGCTACAGCGCCGAACCGGGCCTGCGGACGATTCTCTTCACCGACATCGAAGGCTCGACCGCCCTCACCGAGCGGCTCGGCGACTTCCGCGCGCGCATGGTGCTCCGCCAGCACGAGCAGATCACTCGCCAGGCGCTCGCTGAGCACTCGGGCAGCGAGGTGAAGACGCTGGGCGACGGGTTCATGGCGTCGTTCGACTCCGCCTCCAAGGCGCTGGAGTGTGCGGTCGCGATGCAGGTCGCGTTCGAAGAATCGAATGCGCTGGGCAACGAGCCGCTGCACGTGCGTATCGGCATCAACGCGGGCGAACCGATCGCCGAAGGCGACGACCTCTTCGGCACGGCCGTAAACCTCGCGGCCCGCATCGCCAGCCAGGCCGAAGGCGGCCAGATCCTCGTCTCCGACGTGGTGCGCCAGCTCGTCGCGGGCAAGGGCTTCCTCTTTTCGGACCACGGCGACGTGCTGGTGCGCGGCTTCGACGACCCCGTACGGCTCTACGAGCTCCGCTGGGGCACCCGCCCGAGCGGGTCGAAGGGCCGCCCGGACCCCGACCCGCTCGATGGCTGGCGCGAGAACTACTTCGAACGCTGACCCCGGTCATCCAAGTTCGCCGAAGCGCCAGCGCCGCCAGAGGCTGGCGGCGTGCCGCCCGGGGTCGAACTCGATCCCGTAGCGGGCGAAGTACTTCCCGATGTTCGCGACGTCGCGTTCGAGCAGCGTGCGCGCGTGCGCGTTGAACCGCGGGTCGACCGCCTGCGGGAAGTCGATGACCACCGGCACACGCCCGTGCACCAGCACGTTGAACGCCGAGAGGTCGCCGTGCACGATGTTGTTCGCGAGGAACAGCTCGACGTTCCAGAGCAGCCGCTCGAACAGCTGCGGCGCGTCCGCGGGGTCGAGGCGCGCGTGCTGGAGCTGCGGCGCCGGCGAGTCGGGGTCGCCGATGTACGCCATGAGGATGACCCTCTCGGTCGCGAAGAACGGCTCGGGGACGTCGGCGCCGGCATAGTGCAGGGCGCTCAGCGTCTCGAACTCGTGGTCGACCCACATGGCGCCCTCCATGTCGCGGCCGAGCTCGGTCTTCTTTTCGACCGCGCGGCGCACCTGGCCGTTGAGGATGACACGGCCATCCTGGTAGGCGGTGCTCCGCGCGAAATTGCGGTGCTTGCGCTCGTGGTACACCTTCGCGACCACATAGGGCGCCCCGAGCGACGGGTGCGCACGGCAGAGGAAGGCGACCGCTTCCTTGCCGCTCTTGATGACCTGGAGCAGTTCGGTGATCACGCCTTCGTCGAGGAATTCCTGGACGGCAGGCTCGAGATCTTCGATGAGAAGAGGCAACTCGGTTCTCCGGGAAGTGGCGTGCCTCGTGGGCACGAAAACGGCCGCCTCTCGGCGGCCAGCAATCCCGGATCGCGACGGAGATCAGGCAGGCCGGCGGAGGCGTGACGATCGGAGGGCACCTGCGGCGCGCACAGTCATCTCTTCGACGCCTCCCTTGCGGCGGTCTGCCGCGAAATATGCAACGACTGTAGCACACGGCGAAGCCGGCGGGTCAATCAGCGAAATGCGAATTCCGCCACAGAGGCCGGGCCCGCTCGCAGGGCGCCCGGCCCTTGCCAGCCCGCTGCAACCGCCCCGCACGGCTGGCCGACACATTCGCAGCACGGTCCGTGGTGAGATCCGCGCATGAAACTGCCGTTCCACGACAGGCGGGAGGCGGGCCGCGCGCTCGCCGCAGCCCTCCCTTCGACCATCCGGGATGAGCGCCCGGTGGTGCTCGCGCTTCCGCGCGGAGGAGTCCCTGTCGCCTTCGAGGTCGCACGGGCGCTCGGCGCCCCGCTCGACGTGTTCGTGGTCCGCAAGCTAGGCACGCCCGGCCACGAGGAGCTTGCGATGGGCGCCATCGCCAGCGGCGGCGTGCGCGTCCTGAACGGAGAGGTCGCCCGCTTCGTCCACGCGGCCGACATCGAAGCCGTGGTCGAACGCGAAAGCCGCGAGCTCGAACGGCGCGAGCGCGAGTACCGCGATGGCAGGCCGCCCGTGCCGGTACGCGGGCGGTCAGTAGTGCTGGTCGACGATGGGCTCGCGACCGGCGCCTCGATGCGCGCGGCCGTGCACGCCCTGCGCCAGATGGAACCGGCCCGGATCACCGTCGCGGTGCCGGTCGCAGCCGCCGAGACGTGCCAGGAGTTCGAACAACTGGTGGACCGCGTGGTCTGCGCGGCCACACCCGAGCCGTTCTATGCCGTCGGGCTCTGGTACGAACAGTTCCCCGCGACGAGCGACGAAGAAGTTCGCGAGCTGCTCGCCCGGGCGGCCGGGACCAACCGCAGCAGCCGCACGATGGGCGAAGAGGAGCGGATCCTATGACCTGGAATGAGGCCACGCGGAACGGCGCGAACAGGTACCCCTCGATTGACGTCGCGCTCGACGTCGACGGCACGCCCCTGCACGGGGACCTCATCATTCCGCCCGATCCGGCTGCGCTCGTGGTGTTCGTCCACGGCAGCGGCAGTTCCCGTCACAGCCCCCGCAACCGCCACGTGGCCGAACGGCTACAGGCGGGCGGAAACGCGACCTTCCTCTTCGACCTCCTGACCGAACAGGAGGAGCAGTTCGACGCGGAAAGCGGCCGGCTGCGCTTCGATATCCAGCTCCTCGCCGACCGCCTGGTGCGGGTCATCGACCAGCTGGCGGAGCGCGAGGACACCCGCGACCTGCCGCTCGTGCTGTTCGGCGCGAGCACTGGCGCGGCGGCGGCGATCATCGCGGCGGCGCGGCGGCCGCTCGTGGTCGCGGCGGTCGTCTCGCGGGGCGGCCGCCCCGACCTCGCGGGCCCGGCGCTGCGCGAGGTGCGGGCGCCCGTGCTGCTGATCGTGGGCGGCGCCGACGAGCCGGTCATGGAGCTCAACGAGTGGGCGCTCGAACGTCTCGACGAGACCGCGGAGCTGGTCATCGTGCCGGGTGCGACGCACCTGTTTGAGGAGCCCGGCGCGCTCGACCACGTGGCCCGGCTCGCCCTGGAATGGGTGAAACGCTGGACCCCGGCGCCAGCCTCCGCGGACGAAAGCAGCTAGAGCCGCCTTACCAGCACATTCGGCTCGCCCAGCGTACCGCACCCGCTGGCCCGGCCTGCTACACTTCGTGCCCAATCGAAGTGGGCGGCGCAGGGGGACCTGGGTGGCTCGCATTCTCCTCGACAATCGCGACTGGGACTTCGGCAGCAACTGCTGGGTCTGCGACCCCAACAACAGCAAGGGCCTCCAGGTCCCCTTCTACCTGGACGAAGAAGCACGGCGCGTCGTCGCCGAATTCACTCCCGAAGTGCACCACTCGGGTGCGCCGCGCTTCGCTCACGGCGGGTTCAGCATGGCCTTGCTCGACGAGGGCATGGCCTGGGCCGTGATCGCGCTGGCGAAACAATGGGGCGTGACGCGCCGCGCGACGAGCGTCTTTTCGCGCCCAGTGCGCCTCGGCGAGCCGCACAGCCTCGCCTGTTGGGTCGAAGGCGGCCATGCGAGCGACCTCACCGTCGGCGGCGAAATCGTCGATGCCCGGGGCAAAGTGTGCGTTTCCGTGCGCGCCGAGTTCTACGTGATGACCGAAGAAGAGGCCGAGCGTGCGCTCGGCGTCCGCAGCGACGCGGCGAAGAATTACACCCGCAGCTAAGCTCGCAGGTGCGGGGTACGATGGTGGCCCCAAGACTCCCGCACCAGGCACGACGAGGCACCGGATGACGGAACCAGAACCGGCCGGGGAGGAAGCCGGCCTCCCGAAGCCCCTGTTGGTCACGAGCGAAGACTTCGCCGAGCTCCAACCGGAGTGGCGTGCGCTCCACGCCGCCATCCCCGGCGCGACGCCGTTCACCCACCCGGACTGGCACGCCACCTGGCTTCGCCACTTCGGCGCCGATAGCCTCCCGGTCTACCTGTCGTTCCGCCGCGGCGAAGAGCTGGCCGGTGTCGCGGCGCTCGACCTCGACCGCGACATCGCCCGCACGCTCGGCGACCCGAACGTCCGCGACTACGGCGGCCCGCTGGCGCTACCCGGCGAAGAGAGCCGCGTGGCCTCGGCGCTGTTCGAATGGCTGCGCGAGGACCTGACACCGAACCTGGAGCTCTGGGGCGTGCCCGCCGGTACCGCGATGCACGCCGCGCTATTGTCCAGCGGGCCGGACGAAGGCTACGCGCCCTCGGAGTCGCCCGAGGCGAACTGCCCGGCCACCGCGCTCCCGGGCGACTGGGAGGCGTACCTCGCGTCGCTCACGAAGCACGATCGCCACGAGCTCCGCCGCAAGCTGCGCCACCTGGAGGCGGCCGGCGAGGTGCGCTACGAGCTGCTCGCCGGCGGCGAGGTCGCGGCGAACATCGACGAGCTCCTGCGGCTCATGCGGGTGAGCCACCACCACAAAGACGAGTTCCTCACGCCGGTGATGGAGGCGTTCTTCCGCGACCTCGCGGCCGCGTTCGGCGCCAACGGGCTCGCGCGGCTCGGGCGGCTCACCCTCGACGGCCGCACCGCCGCGATGCTCTTTTCGTTCGAAAACGAAGAGACGGTCTTCCTGTACAACAGCGGCTACGAGCCCGACCTGAGCCATTTGGCCGTTGGGCTGCTGTCGAAGGCGCTGGCCATCCGCGACGCCATCGCCCGCGGCAAGCGCCGATTCGACTTCCTGCGCGGCGACGAAGACTACAAGCGCCATCTCGGCGGCGAACCCGCGCCCGTGGTCACGCTGCGGTTCGCCGCCCCGCGGCCCTAGCTCAGGATGGCATGATCCGCTGGCCGAGCGGACCGACCGCCGCCGCCTGCAACGCGAACAGCTGCTCGTCGTAGGCGACGGCGCCGTTCGAAGCCGAGAGCCCACCATCGACCGCGAGCGTCTGGCCCGTGACGAAGCTCGAGGCGTCGCTCGCGAGGAAGAGCAGCGGGCCGGCCAGCTCCTCCGGGTTGCCCACGCGGCGAGTGGGTACCTGGTTCCGGAAGCGGTCGAAGAACTCGGGGACCGCGAACCAGCCGGCGGTCATTTCGCTGGGGAACCAGCCCGGCGCGATGCAGTTCACACGGACGCCGCGGTCCGCCCAGCTCAACGCGAGGTTGCGGGTGAGGTTGATGACCGCAGCCTTGCTCGACTGGTACGCGGCGGGCGCGTTCTGCGTGCCGGCCATGCCCATGATGCTCGCGATGTTGATGTGCGAGCCGCCCCGGCCATCGGCCAGTTGGCGGCGACCCACTTCGCGGCAGCAGTAGAACGTGCCCATCAGATTCGTGTGGATCGTCGCCTGGAACAGCTCGTCCGGGACGTTTTCGGGCATCACGCCCGCCTCGGCGGAGACGCCGGCGTTGTTCACCAGGATGTCCACGCGGCCGAACGCTTCCCACGCGGAGGCAACGAGGTCCGCCACCTGCGCCGAATCCTGCACGTCGCACTGCTTCGCGAGCACCTTCGCGCCCGCCTTCTCGAGCCGCCCCGCGAGCTCATCCAGGTTCTCTTTGCGGCGCGCGGCGATGACGACATTCGCGCCCGCGTCCGCGAGCGCTTCGGCCATGGTCACCCCCAGGCCCGACGAGGCGCCGGTGACGATTGCGGTCTTCCCGGCGACCGAGAACATGTCCTTCCCTGCCATGCTGGCTCCCCCCGTTTGACGATGCGCGGGAGTATACGACGTGGCGCCATGACCGGGCTCCGGAGGCGCCGCGGGAGCCCACCTGGATTCGCGCGGGCCGCGATGAGCGGTTTCGAAAGTGCCACAGAGGTGCATAGGCGCGCGCAGGGCCGCAGGGGCTGCCGTAGCGTTCCGTGAACTGGCTCACAGAGGCGGCGGACCCCTCCGTCCAAAGGCGGATGCAGGGCTGAGACAAATGCCCGTCATCACTCTGTCGGAACAGGACTACCGTACCGACTACAACAACGGGTATTGCCCGCACGGTGGAGAAGAAGGTGCAGACGACGTTCGCAACGGACCCACAGCAGAACACGAACCACGCCCATCGCTGGCTCATCGAAGAAGCCCGCGGGCCGGTGAGCCGGGGCGTGTGCAAGGTATGCGGCGCCGAAAAAGAGTTCCGTAACTGGCTCGAAGACGGCGACTTCATCACGAACGAAGAGCATCGCCAGGCCGCGTAGCGGCAAGGCGCGGGGCCACTCCCTCTCCCCTTACCCCCTCACCCCCTCACCCCGGGGTGTCCCCGTCCACGCTGGCGTGCCCGTTTAGGGGCAGCGGTTTCCCCCGGCCGCTGCCCCTCTCTTTGTGTCCGGCACCCGGCCACCTTCGTGGCCACCGAAGGCCCGCCTAGGAACGCCAGTTGGCCCGCACGATCGCGTCGGACATCCGGGCGACGCGGCGCATCTGCCGGACGTCGTGCACCCGGACGATATCGGCTCCCCCGGCGATGGCGAGCGCGACCGTGGCCGCCGTCCCCTCCAGGCGGTCGTGCACCTCCGCGTCGAGCACCAGACCCAGCGTCGACTTCCGCGACGTCCCCACCAGCAGCGGCAGCTCGAGGTCCCAGAGCTCGCGGAGCCGCCGCAGCATCTCGAGGTTCTGTTCGGGCTTCCAGCCGAACCCGAACCCGGGGTCGGCGATGATCTTCCCCCGGTCGATCCCGGCCGCCGCGGCAAGTTCGAGCGTGGCTTCGAAGCCGGCGCGGATGTCGCCGATAACGTCGTGGTGGGCGCGGCCGCGCTGGTTGTGCATCGCGACGAGCGCGGCGCCGTAGCGCGCGACCACCGCCGCCATCCGCGGGTCGCGCCGGAGCCCCCAGATGTCGTTCACGATGGTCGCTCCCCGTTCGAGTGCAGCCTCGGCCACGCTCGCGTGGTAGGTGTCGACCGAAATGGGGAGGGCCGTGGCCGCCCGCACCGCCTCGATGGCGGGCAGGATGCGGGCCAGCTCTTCCGCGGGGTCGAGTTCTTCGGCGCCCGGGCGGCTCGATTCGCCGCCGATATCGATGAGGTCCGCGCCTTCGGCTTCGAAGCGCCGCGCGAGCTCGGCCGCGGCGCCCACGTCGCCATCCACGCCGTCGCCGCTGAACGAATCGGGCGTGACGTTGACGATGGCCATGATGTAGGTGCGCTCGCCCCAGACGAAGCGGCGGCCGCCTGCGTCGAGCGCGGGAGCCGTGTACCGGCGGGCGATGGGGTCGGTCGTCTTTTCGATGGCCGGCTGAGCTCAGTCGAGGAGCTCGTACTCCTGTTCGATGCGGTCGCCGTCTTCGATGTACCAGGCACGCGCGATCGGGTTGTCGCGGTCGGCCACGCCGATGACGAAATGGACGAAGGGCGGCCCGAAGAGCGGCCCCATTGAGCGGATGTCCGTCGGGCTGGGAATGGGGTCGCTGCCCGTATGAGAATGGTAGAACCCGAGGATCTCGGTGCCCTCCTGGTCGAATGCGCGCTCGATGCGGGCGGTCTCCAGGGGGTCGATGCGGAACCGGTAGGGACTGTTCTCGATGTTCTTCGCGCGGCGCAGTGTGGTGACCGTCGCGTTGCTGCCGCCGAGGATGCCGCAGCACTCCACGGGCGCATCTTCGAGCGCGTGCGCGACCATCGCATCGAGGTGTTCGCGGCGTAGCCGGATCGCGACTCCCATCGGTTCCTCCGGGCCAGGCGGCCTCTCAGCCATTCTAGGTGGCCCCGGCGCCCAAACGAAAACCCCGCTTGGGGCGGGGCTTCGCTGAGGTAGGTCCGAAGGATTGGGAGGTTAGCCGCAGGCCTGCTCGGGAGCGTCGACCAGGTTCGGCGCCTGCACTTCCTGGTCCATGAGCAGGACCACGCCGGTGAAGCGCTTGATGGTCTGGATGCCGCCGACCGCGGGATCGTTCACGTACTCGGGCACGTTGGAAGGGTTGAAGAAGTGGAGCCAGCGCTGATTCGCGCCATCCCAGATGTAAAGGGAGTTCCACGAGCCGGAGGGCAGGCAGCTCAGGTAGGCGTCCGGCGGCGTGTCCTTCACGAGCGGACCGCCGGCCAGGTTGAAACCTTCGACCAGGGGCTGCGAGCGGACGCCAGCGGCGACGATGCCGAGCGAGCCGCCGAGCGCGGCCGCCACGCCGAGCGACGCGACGAGCACGGCGAACGTTTTGCTACGTATCCAGCGCATCCTCTCCTCCCCATCCAATGGGCTGCTGATCCGGACGTGGGGTTACCGTAACAACCCCTACGGGTATGCGCACTCTTGAAAACGCGGCAGCCGCCGGAATGGCACCGGGCGCGGCGTAAAACGTCCGTAAATTCGCGGAGCGGGCTGGTGGCTATTGGCCATTGGCTATTGGCTATTGGCTGTTGGGTTCTGGCTGTTAGCTCTTAGCTAATAGCGGTTAGTGAATTGGCGCGCCAGCGACCGCGCTGCCCACTCCCGGCCCGCGGCGTCCGCGACGCACGGCCTCACTAAGAGCTAACAACTAATAGTTAACAGCCCCACCGGCTCGCTGCCCTGCCAACAGCCAATGCCAACAGCTAATAGCGGTTAGTGAATTGGCGCGCCAGCGGCGCGCTGCCCACTCCAGGCCCGCGGCGTCCGCCAGGCACCGGACTAACAGCTAACAGCTAACAGCTAATGGCTAACAGCCCCACCGGCTCGCTGCCCTGCCAACAGCCAATGGCCAACAGCCAACAGCCAACAGCCACAACGCCCGATAGAGCGTTGCGATACCCACGGCCGGTCGCTGATGCCCGCCGGCGGGCCGCGCTGGGACACTGACTGGAGCGGCCGAACACGGCCCCGGAGACGAACTATGACGTCCCCCAGACCACGGGAATCGGCAATGGGGATGACCCCCGAAATGGGCCAGCTCGTGTCCACGCGCGACGGCCACGAGCTCGGCGTCGTGAAGGAACTCCGCGACGACGCCTTCAAGGTCGATGTCGCGATGAAGCGCGACTACTGGCTCAGCGTCGGGTCCATCCTCTCGATGACCGGCGACGGCATCGTGATGGACTTCGACGAAGAGACGCTCGACGCGTACGAGCTCGACGAACCGGAGGGCCAGCTGTCGGAGTCGCCCATCATCGATGCGGCCGGCGACACCTTCGTGAGCACGGAAGACCGGGATCTACGCCGGGAGCGGAACATCCGCGGTGGGGGCGGCGCCGATGAGTGAGCGCGCGGGATTCCGCCCGCTCACCACACCGTCGATCCTGCTCCGCAAACACCGCGCCCTCGTGCTCGACCTGCTTGCCGAGTACTCCGCGCTCGCGCTCTCCGCGCCGTCCGCGCGGCGGGCCATCGTCCAGCGCGTCCTAGCCGAGCTCGAGCGCCAGGCGTGCGCCGAAACCGCCGTGCTCGAACCGCTGCTCGGGACGCCGATCGCCACTCAGGCCGAGCGCGCCGAAATCCGCGAGCTGGTGCTGCGACACTTCCAAGCGCCACAGCCCTACCAGGGCCACACCCTCAGCGATGTCGCCGACCTGCTCGACCAGGTGACAAACCGCCTCGCGCGGATCGAGGACACGCTCGGCGAGGCCCGCTTCGACGTCGCCGCGGAGATGATGCGCCGCCGCGAGGTGGCCGCATCGCCGGCCGTGCGGGGTTTGGTCATCAACTACCGGGCGCGGCCGGCCGCGATGCTCGCTTCCTGAGCCGTTCGGCCCCATACCCGGCGCTGCCGTAGAATCGCCCCCACCGGGCCGCCGCCTTTGTGACTGCGGCCGCAATTCAGTAGTGGGGGATGACATGTCGCTCGAAGGACGCGTGGCGCTTGTGACTGGCGGCGGCCGGGGGATCGGCCGCGGCATTTCGCTCGCGCTCGCTATGGATGGCGCCGACGTCGCTGTGAACTACCGCCGCGACGAGGAAGCCGCCCGGGGAACGGTCGCCGAAATCACGACGATGGGCCGCAAGGCGAAGATGTACCAGGCCTCTGTCGACAACTGGGACGAAGACAAGGCGATGGTCGAAGCCGTGCTCGCCGATTTCGGCCACATCGACATCCTGGTGAACAACGCGGGCATCGCCAGCCGCGGCAATGCCGTCATGGATACCGATCCCGAAGAGATGAAGCGCGTGGTCGCGACGCACGCGTTCGGCGCCTTCTATCTTTCGAAGCTCGTGCTCGAAAGCATGCGCAAGCAGCGCCGCGGCGACATCGTGATGATTTCGAGCGTGGCCACGTCGGGCATGGCCGCGAACGGTTCGCCCTACAACATGGGCAAGGCCGCCCTGGAGGCGCTCGCGCTGACGCTCTACAAGGAGGAGCGCCGCCACAACATCCACGTGAACATCGTGGCCCCGGGCCTCGTGGTTTCGGAGATGGGCCAGCGGCTTGCGCGCGCGACCCGCGGCACGAAGGACATCCACGAGCTCGACGCCAGCAGCCCCTTCGGGCACGTCTGCACCCCCGAGGACGTCGCGAACGTCGTGCGCTACCTCGTCTCCGAAGGCGCAAGCTACCTGACGGGCCAGCGGATCACGGTCGACGGCGGCGGCATGCTCATGCCCGGCTACTAGCGGGGCGGCGATGGGGACCCGGCCATGGCGATCCCGCCCGCGAGGCTCCGTGACTTCCAGGAGGTAGGGCGCGACCTCTACCAGCTCGCGCTGGTCACGAGCCACGGCGGCAATCTTTCCGTGCGCGATGGCAGCGCGATGTGGATTACCGGCACCGGCACCATGCTCGGCCGGCTGCAGGAACGCCACATCAGCCGTGTGTTCGCCGATGGCTCGCACGAAGGTCCGCCGCCATCGAGCGACACGCTGCTCCACACGACCATCTACGCGCTGACGGGCGCGGGTGCGATCGTGCACGCGCACCCGCGCCACGCCACGGCGCTGTCGCTCGGCACGGATCTCTTCGTGCCCGAGGACCTGGAGGGCCAGCTCCACCTGAAGGAGGTGCCCATCGTGCCCGCCGGCCCGCAGCAGGTGGAGCAGATCGCCGGCGCGCTCCAGGCACACCTGGTGACGGTGCTGCGCGGGCACGGGGCCTACGCCCGCGGCCAGACCCTCTGGGAAGCGCTGCACTGGATCACCGCGCTCGAAGAGAGCGCCCACATCGCGGTGATTCGCGCACAGCTCGAACGCCGCTAGCGGCGGCGGCCCGTGGCCGTGCGCGAAGGGCCGGCCAGCGCTGCTGCGCGCACGCAGAGCGCCAGGCTCGCGACGTAGTCGTCGTGGGCGCCGGCGGCACCGTACCAGCGGAGCTGCCGGGCGGGCGTGGAGTCGGCCGCGCAACTCCGCAGCTCGGCCCGGCACCGCCCGGATTCGGGCGACCCATCGTGCTCGTAGAGGAGCACGCGGCCGAGCCCAACCGCAGACAGCAGCGAATAGCCCAGCTCGGACTTCGAGCCCGCCGTGAACACGAGCGGCTCGACCGCCGGGCCGAATTCGACCGCCAGCGCCTGGGCCACGCCAATCCCGAGCCCGGTGGCGTCGACACAGAGCCGTTCGAACCGCCAGTGCCGCATGAGCCCCGCAACGTCGCGCCGCACCACGTCGAGGGGCGCATGCTCCCATTCGACATGGTCGACCACCCGTGTCACGTCATCGTCCAGGCGCGCGACGCTCAGGACCGAGCGGTCGGCGCCCTCGCCCGCGATGTCGAGCCCGGCCACGTACCGCGCACCGGCGACCGGCTGCCGCTCCCGCGGGTAGCCACCCGCCATGCGCGCCAGCTGTTCGGGCGCGAACAACCGTCCGGCGTCGCTCGTCGTGCCCAGTTCGTACTGGGTCACGAACAGGGGGTGGTGCTCGCCGAGCCGTGCGCGCTCCGACTCCACGTAGCGCCCGTAGGCGGGCAGCGTGGCGGCGACCCGCTGCCACGACACCTCATGGTGCATGGGGAACCATTCGCGGTAGCGGTGACCGCGCATCGCGGCGTCGCGCGCGCGGTTCGCGGCCACCGCCCGGTCGAGCAGGGAGTCACCGTTCCAGGGCGTGCCGAAGAGGATAGCCGGTGCGCCCGTCGAGGCGGCCATCGGCCGGAACTGGCGGTCGAACCACTCCTGGTCGATGTCCTGCGCTTCGTCGGCGATGAGCGCGAGCGACGCCGTGTGGCCGGCGACGTTCGCCGCGCGGTCGGCGCTCAGGTAGACCGCATCGGCTCGCCCGAGGCTCACCCGGTTGCCGGAGATGCGCGCCCGGCCCGAAGGCGGGAAGAGGTGCGCGGTGGCGGCAAGCGTCGCCCGCACGCGCTGCAGGCTGATCTCCGCCTGCGGATGGTAGCTCGGCGCGCAGACCACCACCGTCCCGCCCGATTCGGCGCCCGACCGCAACAGGCAGGCCACGAGCTCCGCCTGGACCTGGTTCTTCCCCGCCTGGCGCGGGAACAACACCGTGAAGGTCGCGCCCCGGTGACGCGCAATCCCGCGCACGAGCGACTGCAGCACCACGGCCTGGTAGTCGCGCAGGACGGGCGTGCGGCGGCGGGCGGGGCGGGGATGCGCAGGGGCCATGCGCTGAGCGTCGGCCGGGGCTCCTTCGAACGGAAAGGCATTGCTGGCGCAGCCCCGCGGACGCACTACCAGCCACTGAGGGAATTCCCTCACCTGCCGATGATCCGGGTGGGGCGAAGCATCGCCCGCTCGGGGAGTTCTTCGATGTCCGACCGCGCTGCCGGCACCGACTTCGCTGACCATCTCCTGGAAGCGCTGTTCGACACGGCGCCCGTCGGCGCCCAGATCTTCGGGCCCGATGGCACCTGCCTGCAGATGAACCGCGCACAGGCGGCGCTCCTTGGCGTGCCGGACCCGCACTACAGCGTGGGCCGCCTGAACGCCCTGGCCGACCCCTTCTTCGAGCGTATCGGCCTCACGCAGTACTTCGAGCGGGCGTACGAAGGCGAAGTCGTCGAGTTCCTGAAGCTCGTGGACTTCGGCGTGCCCGAAAACACGTGGGAAACCCGCCGCGACAAGGCCTGGCTCGAATCGGTGCTCTGCCCCATCCCACGCCCGAGCGGCGGCGTGCTCATGGTCGTCCTCTTCGCCCGCGACGTGAGCGAGCGGAAGCGCACCGAAGAGCGGCTCCGGCGCCAGGAACAGGAACTGCGCGAACTCGTGGAGAACGCGCCCGACGCCATCGTTCGCTTCGACCGCGACCTCACGTTCGTCTACGCGAACCCGGAGCTCGCGCACGTCACCGGGCGGCAGCTGAACGAGTTCATCGGCGCGCGCCTCGACAATGTCCAGCTGAACCCCGATACCAGCACGGTCATCCGCTACGCCGTGCAGCGCGTCTTCCAGACATCGTCCGCCTTCCGGACGGACATGGAGATCGGCCTGGGCGAACGGCGCCGGTGGGTCGAAGCGCGGTTCGCGCCCGAATTCGACGAGCAGGGCCGCGTGGAGTACGTGCTCCTTATCGCGCGCGACATCAGCGACCGCCGCCAGGCGGAGACCGCCCTCCGCGCGAGCGAGGAACAGTACCGCGCAACACTCGAGCTGCTCGACGACATCGTCTTCCGCACCGATGCCAGTGGGATCATCCAGTTCGTGAGCCCGTCGATTCATCGCGTGACCGGCTACACGCGGTCCACCCTCGAGGGCAAGCTCCCGCGGGAATTCCTCCTTTCGCCCGGCGATATGGACCGCCTGCGCGCCCTGCTCCTCACCGACGGGCGCTGCAACGACTTCGAGACGACGCTGCGGCGCGGGAACGGCGAGCCCCTGCCCGTCTCGCTCAACGCGGTCGTGCAGTACGACGAGAACGGGAACATCGCCGGGTTCGCCGGGTCGCTGCGCGATATCAGCCAGCGCAAGCGCGCCGAAGCGGAGCTCGACCGCATCTTCAACCTGTCGACCGACATGCTGGCCATCCTCGACAAGGACGCGCGGTTCATCCGCTGCAACCCCGCGTGGGAGACGGCCACCGGCTACACGATCGACCAGCTGCTGGGGAAGCGGCCCATGGACTTCGTCCACAAGGATGACCTGGAGCAGGCCTGGGCGGTGCATCAGCGCATCGCGGAGGGCACGCCCGCGAACGACTTCCGTGCGCGCTGGGGCTGCGCCGATGGCAGCTACCGCTGGTTCTCCTGGAACATCAGCGTCCCGGCCGAGGAATTCCGCACCTATTGCGTGGTGCGCGACATCACCGGCATCGTCGAAGCGCAGCAGGCCCAGGACGAGCTCATGGAGGCGCTCCGTTCGAACACGCAGGTGCTCGAAGAACAGGCCGCCACCCTCGACCGGCTCTGGTCGGAGGCGGAGTATACCGCGAACCACGACATGCTCACCGGCGCCCTCAACCGGCGGGCGTGGTTCGCACTCGGCACGTCGGGCCCCGACTGGACCGTCGCGATCTTCGATATCGACTGGTTCAAGAAGGTGAACGACGGCTACGGCCACCCGGCGGGCGATGCCGTCCTCGTGGAGGTGACCCGCCGCCTCGAAGCCGAGTTCGCCGCGGTCGAAGGAGTCGTCGGGCGGCTCGGCGGCGAGGAGTTCGGGGTCCTGTTGCCCGCGGGGTCGCTATCGGCGGCGCGGCGGGCGTGCGAACGCGCCGTACAGGCGGTGTCGACCGTGCCGATCGCGCTGCCGGGCGGCCAGGCTATCCCGGTGACGGTCAGCGTGGGCCTGGCGCCATGGCACCCCCGCCCCGACCGCGACGAAGCACTCTGGCGCACCTACGAGGACGCCGACCGCGCGCTCTACGAAGCGAAGGCAGCCGGCCGCGCACGCGTCGTCGCCCGCGCCGCCTGAGCGCCGGGGATCGAAGCTAGACCCAGGGGTGGTCGTCGAACTTTTCGCCGCCCGTCAGGTGGATGGCCGCGGCCCATGCGGCGAGCACGCCGCCGATCGCCAGCACCAGCGTGACCGGCGCCAGCAGCCAGCTCGCGCGGATGCCCTGGAGCGCCGCCCACAGGAGCCCGAGCGTCAGCCCCGCCAGCCCCAGGCCGCGCCAGAGCATCGGCCACTCGGGGATCAGCTGGCGCGATTCGGGGGGCGCCGGGCCGTGGGGCGGCCAGCCCGCCTCGGGGTGCCCCTCGCTCATGCTTCGCGGAGGTCGGGCGGCAGCATATTCGGGATGCCGTCCTCGATCGGGTAGGTCTCGTTGCAGGACTGGCAGCGGAGGGTGCCCTCGACGATTTCGCCGTCGGCTTCGCGCTGCACCGTGAGCTCGAGCTCGCCCTTGCAGAGCGGGCAGACGAGGATCTCCATCAGGTCGGGTCGCATGGGGGACATCGTACATCCCGGCCTTGCGGGAAGCATTCCCCGCGCGTGTTCCCGCCCCTCGGATTGCCCGCTACCAACTGTTACCACTCCGGCGAGCCTTGTTATGCCGAGCGCAAGCCGCCCCTACCTACGCTCGTTAGCACGAATAGCGCCCGGGGCGCGGGGGAGGCGACATGCGCATTGGAGGGGTGCCCGTCCTGGGCTTAGCGAAGGATCTGTTTCGCGAATACAAAGACGACGATGTCGCCGGGCTCGCCGCGGAGCTGACGTACCGCTCGTTCCTCGCGCTCTTCCCGTTCCTGATTTTCCTCGCCGCGCTCGGTGGCGCGATCGCCACCGCCTTCGACGTGCAGGACCCGGCACAGAAGTTCATCGACCTCTTCGGCGACCGCCTTCCGAGCGACGCCCAGAGTGTGATGAAGACCCAGGCGGAGGGCGTCATCAACGGCAATCACGCGGGGCTGCTCTCCGTCGGCTTCGTCGGTGCACTGTGGGCGGCGATGGGCGGCGCCGGGGCGATGATCAAGGGCCTGAACCGCGCCTATGACATCCCCGATTCGCGGCCGTTCTGGCGGAAGCGGTTGCTGGCGCTCGGCCTCGTGCTCGCGGCGACGATCGCGATTTTCGGGGGCGTTGCGCTCATCTTCGCCACGCAGTTCTACGGCCAGCAGATCGCCGACAAGGTCGGCCTCGGCGGGGCCTTTCGGCTGATCATCGGCCTCGGGACGTGGCCGCTGCTCCTCGTGGTGTTGCTGGCCATCGTGGGGTTCGTGTACTGGGCCGCACCGAACGTCGGGCTGCCGTTCCGCTGGGTCAGCCCGGGCGCGGTGTTCTTCACGGTCGTGTGGCTTGTCGCCACCGTTGGGTTCGGGTTCTACGTCGCGAACTTCAGTTCGTACAACGCCACTTACGGCGCGCTCGGCGGCGTAGTGGTGCTCCTGCTCTGGTTCTACATCTCGAACCTCGTGCTGTTGCTCGGCGCCGAAATCAACGCCCTGCTCGATGAGGAGCGAAACGGGCCCGTGCTGGCCGAGCGCCGCCAGAAGGTCGCCGAGGCCATGGGCCAGAAGGCGAAGAAGCAGCCGCGCAACCCCGAATCCGTGGGGGCCCGGGCGACGGGCACGCAGCCGGCGCCGGCCGGGGCGAACGCCTTCGCGGCCACTACGAGCGGCCAGGCCGAACAACCGCCGGCCGGGGGTTCGCTGCAGCCAGCAGGGGCGGCCGCCCGGCGCGAGGGGGCAGCCCCGGCAGGCGGACTGAGCGCGTCGGTGATGGCCCTGGTGGCTGTCATCGTCGCAGCACTCGCGATGAGGAGGTACGCCCGCTGACGAATTCGTCTTCATCCTCACCGCACGGACCCCAGGACATCACTTCGAACAGAACACCGGAGGAAGCAGAACGTGGATAAGGACTACTACGAGCCGATGGACCCGAAGCCCATCAACGAGAGCGGCGAGGTGCCCGGCGGCCAGACCGGCACCTACATGCCGGAAAGCCGCAGTGGCGGCACGGCCACCGAACAGATGCAGGAGAAGGCCGAACAGGCCCAGGAGAAGATGGGCCAGGCGGCAACCATGGGCCGCGAGCGCGCCGACCAGGGCATCACCAAAGCGGCCAGCGGCCTGCACAGCGCCGCCGACCAGCTCCGCCAACGCTCTGAAGGCAAGGAGGGCATGCAGGGCCAGGTGGGCACCAAGGCCGCCGACGCCCTCGAAAAGACCTCCTCGTACCTGAAGGAGCGCGATAGCCAGCAGATCTGGGACGACGTCGAGTCGTTCGTCCGCGAGAACCCCATGCAGGCTGCCGCCGGGGCGCTGGTGGCCGGCTTCATCCTCGGCCGGATGCTCAGGTAGCGCCATGACAGAGGCGCAGGAGAGCCTGGGCGACCAGTTCCGGCGCAGCCGCGACGAGGCCCGTTCCATCGGGGAGGAGTTCGCCGGCATCGCCGACGACATGCGCGAGCTCGCGCGCAGCGAGGTGGAGCTGGCGAAGGCGGAGATGCGCGAACAGATGCAGCTCGCCACGCGGGCCGCGATCTATGGCGCGATCGCCGCCGTCATCGCCCTCGTGACGCTGACGTTCCTCTTCCTCACGTTGCGAGCCGTGCTCGACGTCTGGATGCCGGAGTGGCTCGCGACGCTCATTACCGCCGGGGTCGCGCTGGTGCTCACGGCCATCGCGGGCTGGCTCGCCTACGCCCGCATCAAGCAACTCACGGTGGTGCCGAAGAAGACCGTCAGCTCGGTGAAGGAGGACGTGCGATGGGCAAGGGATCAGCTGAAATCCAGCGCGACATTGAACGCCAGCGCCGGTCGCTGAGCGCACGGGTCAACCAGCTCGATAGCCGCGTCCGCGACGACGTGCATTCGGTCCGCTCCGAGGCGAGCTCGCGGGCGCAATCGCTCGCGGAGCGGGTGAAGGAGCCCGCCGGCAAGGTCAGGGACCGCGCGCTCAAGGCGAAGGACCGGTCGGGCGAGCTGAACAGCAAGCTCCCGGGCTCCGATTCGGCGCTGGCCGAGCACCCGAACCTCCTGTTGCTCGGCTCGTTCGTGGCGGGGCTCGCTGGCGGCATCGCGACCGCGGGCGGCGAGGACGAGGCGCAGGAGCGGCCCCGGGCGGAGGCGGAGCACTTCGAGCGCCGGAACGGGGCGCACCCGGAGCGCCAGGGGCTCCTGGGCAAGGGCATGAACGAAGCGAAGTCACTGCTCGGCACAGAGCTGTCCATGGTCCTCCGCGACGTGATGGACGGCCTCATGGGCAAAGAGCACGGCGGCGAAGGGAAGGAGGGCGAAGAGAGCGGCCGCATCCCCGCCTTCCTGAAGAGCGCCTGGGACAGCTTCTCTTCGAAGATGGACGAGAACCGCCAGCGGCGAGAGTCCCCGGTGCCACAGGCCACCCACCTCGAGGTTCGCGACCGCGACCTGCCGCAGGACCGCCCGCTCAGCGACTTCGAGCAGCGGGCCGCGGAAGACATGGGCCAGCCCCGCTAGCAGCGGCGCGGCGTGTACGGCGAAGGGCGCCCGATCGGGCGCCCCTTTTCGTGCGGGCGAAGCGCGCACCCCCTGACGCACGCGGCTCTGAGGTAGATGCGGCCTTCGCCTACGGTCGGGGGCAAGGAGGTGCCTCATGGACGAGGGTGCCAATGTCGTGTGGTGGGCGCTGCTCCTGGGCGGGTTCGTCGGCGGGCTGGCGCGTGTGGTG
>JBLNCO010000366.1:0-6761 GCA_050260715.1 Hyphomicrobiales bacterium
TTCAACGCCGACTTCGACGGTGACCAGATGGCCGTCCACGTCCCGCTCAGCCGCGAAGCGGTCGCCGAGGCGAAGCAGATCATGCTCTCGACCCGGAACCTGCTTTCACCGGCCAGCGGCAACCCGATCGTCGCGCCGTCGCTCGATATGGTGCTCGGCTGCTACTACATGACCGACATCGACCCGAAGGCTCGCGGCGCCTACCAGCCCGCCAACGGCCGCCCGGCCGAGGGCGTCTACGGCTCGTTCGCCGAAGCGAAGCTCGCCTTCGACCTCGGCGTCGTCGACCTGCGCGCGCCCATCAAGGTGCGCACGAACCGGCTCGTTCAGCAGGGCGGCAAGACGCTGCCGGCCCGCGACGAGGCGTCGATCGGCGAGTGGGAGCCGGGCGAAGACGGCAACCCCTTCGGCCGCCCGAAGGCCCGCCTCATCGATACCACCGTCGGCCGCATCATCTTCAACGAAGTGCTCCCGGAGGAGATCGCGTTTCAGAACGACGGGATGGACCGCCCGCACCTCCGCGAAGTCGTGGCCGAGTGCTACCGGCTGCTCGGTGGCGAGGCGACGGCCGAGATCGTCGATCGCATCAAGAACATCGGGTTCCACTACGCGACCCGCAGCGGCGTCACCATCGCGATCCACGAGATCCAGGTGCCCAAGAACAAGCCCGAGCTGCTCCGCGAAGCCGACCAGCGCGTCGATGACCTCTTCGAGCAGTTCGAAATGGGCCTCATCACCGAGGACGAGCGCTACCAGGGCACGGTCGATATCTGGAGCGATACCACCCGCCGTATCGAAAACGCCATCAAGGAACGCATGCCCGAGTACGGCTCGCTGAACTACATGGCCAGCTCCGGTACGAAGGGCAACATCACCCAGATTCGCCAGATGGCCGGCATGCGCGGCCTCATGGCCGACCCGAACGGCCGCGTCATCGAGCTCCCCATCAAGGGCTCGTTCCGCGAAGGCCTCACCGTGCTCGAGTACTTCATCTCGACACACGGCGCCCGCAAGGGTCTCGCCGACACCGCGCTTCGCACCGCCGACTCCGGCTACCTCACGCGGCGCCTCATCGACGTCGCCCAGGACGTGATTATCCTCGAGCACGACTGTGGCACGCCGGGCGGCATGTGGATCGAGCAGGACCCCTCCGAGGAGGCGCTCGAAACGCTGCGTGAGCGCATCGTCGGCCGCTACGCCGCCGCACCCATCACCGATGAGTCGACCGGCGAGATCATCTGCGACCGAGACCAGGAGATCTCGGAGGACATCGCCACCGAGGTCGAGAGGCGCGGCATCACCCGGGTGATGGTCCGCACGCCCATGTCGTGCGAGGCCGAGCGCGGCATCTGCGCCCTCTGCTACGGCCGCGACCTCGCCCGTGGCACGCTCGTCGCCGAGCGGACCGCGGTCGGCATCATCGCCGCCCAGTCCATCGGCGAACCGGGCACGCAGCTTACGATGCGCACGTTCCACACCGGCGGCGTCGCGAGCCAGACCGACATCACCAGCGGTCTCCCCCGCGTCGAGGAGCTGTTCGAGGCCCGCGCCCCCAAGGGCGAAGCCATCATCAGCGAAATCGACGGCAGCGTGGAGGTCGTCCAGGAGAACGAGCGCCGCATCGTCCGCGTCACGAACGTCGACACCCTCGTCGAGGACTACACGGTCCCGGCCCGCGGCGAACTCCTTGTGAAGGACGGCGACCACGTCACCTCGGGCACGGTCCTCGCGACCGGTCCGCTGCCGAAGAACGCACCCGAGAACGCGGTCGCCGAACAGGTCATCACGCGCATCCCGGGCGTCGTCCGCGTGAACAAGAACAAGCTGCAGGTCATCTACGAAGAGCGCGAAGAGCGCGAGTACCCCATCCCGGCGGCGTCTCGCCTGCTCGTGGAGTCGGGTTCGTACGTGACGGCCGGCGCCCAGCTCACCGAGGGCGCCCGGAACCCGCAGCACATCCTCGGCATCCAGGGCCGCGACGCGGTCCGGAAGTACATGGTCGATGAGGTCCAGAAGGTCTACAAGTCCCAGGGTGTGAACATCAACGACAAGCACATCGAGGTGATCGTTCGCCAGATGCTGCGGCGCGTGAAGGTCGACCACCCCGGCGACACCGGCTTCCTCCCCGGCGACCTCGTCGACCGGCGCGAATTCGAGGCCAAGAACAACGCCATCATCGCGGAGGGCGGCGAGCCGGCAACGGCAACGCCCGTGCTCCTCGGCGTCACCAAGGCCTCCCTCAACACCGATTCCTGGCTCGCGGCGGCCTCCTTCCAGGAGACCACCCGCGTGCTCACCAACGCCGCTATCGATGGCGCCATCGACCGGCTCGCCGGCCTCAAGGAGAACGTCATCATCGGCAAGCTCATCCCGGCCCGCGCCGAGATCGAAGTGCCGAAGCGCGAGCAGTTCGGCGAGCTCGATGTCCCCGAGGCCCTGCTCCTCGAAGACGAAGCCGAGCTCGAGCGCATGCTCGCCGAACGCGGCGACGACTACCGGTCGACCGCCGTCCGCAGCGCCATCCTCCTCGACGACGACGAGGATGAGCTGATCGGCGGCCGCCCCTCGAACCAGGCCGACGAGCTGGAAGACTTCCAGATCGGTGAGCCCGAGGACGACTCCATGGACGACTCCGAAGGCGACGACGGCCTCTAGGCCACACCGGCGTACATCCAAACGGGCCTCCCGCAAGGGAGGCCCGTTTTTCGTGTGAGCAGCTTCCGGGGCTACCCTGTCCCTGCGAATTCAGGAGCCGGCCGGCGCCCGCTGGAGCAACACCACCGCGGTCGCAGCCATCGCCTCGCCCCTGCCGACCGCGTCCAGGCCCTCGGCCGTCTTCGCTTTCACGCTCACCGTGCCCGGGTCGACGCCGGAAATCTCGGCGATGCGCTCCCGGATGTGCTGGATGTACGGCGCCAGCTTCGGCCGCTCGGCCCGCACCGTCGCGTCGATGTTCGCGACCTCCCAGCCGCCCTCACGCGCGAGCTCGAGCGCCTTACGGAGGAAGTCGGCGCTGTCGGCGTGTGCATAGCGCGGGTCGTCCGGCGGGAAGTACCGGCCGATGTCGCCGAGCGCTGCTGCGCCCAGTACGGCATCGGTGATGGCGTGCAGCAACACGTCGGCGTCGCTATGGCCCGCCAGCCCCGGCCCCTCTTCGATGATCACCCCGCCCAGCACGAGCGTCCGCGCGTCATCGATGCGGTGGATGTCTTCGCCCTGCCCGACGCGCATCACCGGCGCGCCCTCCACGCGAGGATCGCCTCGGCGATCGCGAGGTCTACCGGGCGCGTCACCTTCAGGTTCGTCGGGTCGCCCTCCGCCACGGCGCATTCGAGCCCCAGTCGCGCGAGCATCGCTGCGTCGTCCGTCTCATCGTTGTCGCTCGCCGCAGCCGCGTCGAGCCACGCCTGGCGAAGCACGACCTGCGGCGTCTGCGCCGCCCACAGCCGCGATCGCTCCGGGTGTCCGGTCACGAGGCTCCCGTCGACCTCCTTCACCGTGTCGACCACCGGCACGGCCGCGATCGCCCCCGCCTTCCCCTCCGCCGCCGCGACCGTCCGCTCGACCAGCTCGGGCGTCAGGAGCGGACGCGCGCCATCCTGTATGGCCACATACCGCGACATCGCCGCCCGGACGCCGGCTTCGACGCTGTCTCGCCGCCGATCGCCACCCTCGGTTGCCGCCGCGAACTTCCCCGCGCTGTATTCGCGCCCGAGGGAGGTGAGCTTCGCCAGGTTCCCTTTGCTCCCCACGAGGATGATCCGCTCGACCGACGGCGCCTCCGCGCAGGCGGCGATCGACCACGCTATCAGCGGCCGCCCGGCGAGATCCGTCAGCAGCTTGTCCCCGGCGCCGAACCGGGTCGAAGAACCGGCGGCCACAATTACGGCGTCGAGCTTCACGCCTCCAGCCTACCGCCCTTCTGCCCCCGGCGACGAGTCTCGCGGCCGGTCAGCGCTCCTGGAGGATCTGCGGGCCCTGCGTGATCCGATCGATCCGGATGATCACCGCCGCCCCCTTGCGCTCGGGGTCGCGCGACAACTCGAACTCGACGGTCCGCGCCATCACCTGCTCCCGCAGTTCGCCTTCGGTGAGCACCTGCGCTTCGCCGATGAACTTCCACCCGATGCGCTTCTCCGGGTTGCGGTACATCAGGCAGCACTTCGGGTTCTCCTGCAGGTTCCGGAACGACGTTCCCAGCGAGCGCTCCCAGTACGCGATGTGCTCCCGGTCCCACGCCATCGCGCTGCCCTTGAAGGCGATGTCCGGCTGCCCGCTCGCCGAAGCCGTTCCCAGCATCACGAACATCCGATCGGCGAAGGAGTTGTTCAGCGCTTCGACTATCTCGTCGGTGAATTCGATCATCCTGCGCTCCTCACGTTGTCTTTGCAGCTTACCGTTCGTAAGGAGCGCCGCGCCACTCTCGTGGGCGAATCCGGCGACTGGCCACGCCCTGCATCGCAGGTTGCGCGCAACGTTCGCCGCGGGAGGCGAATTCGTTACGCATAGAACATCTATTCATTGCAATGCAAGGACATTGCAACAGCTTTCGTCCCCTTTGAACCCCTCCCTGCAAGCCCGTTCGCCGATCCTGACAGTCTGTTTACGTTCCAGAAACGCTCTGGGGAACGCTCTCCATCGTCGCGCACCAAGGAGGTAGACATGCAGCGGCACTCATCCCATTTCCGGCTCCTGGCGCTCCTCGCGCTGATGGCGCTCATGGTTGCTCTCGTGAGCGCCGCCTGTGGCGATGACGACGACGATGATGACGATGACGGCGGCACGACCGGCACCACCGCCACCACCGGCTCGCCATCCAGCGGCGGCGGCGACGAAACGAACCTCGGCGATGTCGACGTGCTCGGCATCTGGGGCTCCGAAGAGGTCACGAACTTCGAAGCCATGGTCAAGCCCTGGCAGGACCGCACCGGCGGCAAGATGAACTTCACCGGCACCCGTGACATCACCGCTCAGCTCACGCTCCGGGTCGAAGGGAACAACCCGCCCGACGTCGCGGCCCCGGCCGAGGTCGGCCTGTTCCAGCAGTTCGCGAGGGAAGGCAAGATCATCTCGCTCGACCAGTGCGAAGGGCTCGAGTCCATCATCAAGGACAGCTACCCCCAGGCCTTCCAGGACCTCGGGACCGTTGATGGGAAGCTCTACGGCTTCTTCATGAAGGCCGACACCAAGGCGACGATCTGGTACAACCCCCACGTCTTCCAGGACAAGGGCGTCGAGCCGCTCGACGCGAACGCAAGCTTCGACGACCTGATCGACCTCTCGAACAAGCTGAAGGATGGCGGCATCGCGCCGTGGTCGATGGGTGTTGAGAGCGCCGAATCCAGTGGCTGGCCCGGCACCGACTGGATCCAGCAGATCATCCTGAACGAACAGGGCGAAGAAACCTACGACGGCCTCATCGACGGCTCCGTGAAATTCACCGACCCGAAGGTGAAGCAGGCGTGGGAGGACTTCGGCAAGATCGCCCTCACCGACGGCTACGTCACCCAGGGCGGCGCTGCGGGCATCAACGCCACCAACTTCCAGGACTCGGTCTTCCCGCCGTTCCAGGATCCGCCGGGCGCCGCGATGACCTACCTCGGCGGGTTCGCCTCCGGCTTCATCGCCGACCAGTTCCCGAACGCCAAGCCGGTCACGGACTACGACTTCTTCACCTTCCCCGGCGGAAAGGTCACCGGTGGCGCCAACATCGTCTACGCCTTCAATAACGACCCGACGACCTGCTCGTTCCTCAAGTGGCTCGCCGGCGCCGAAAGCCAGTCGATCTGGGTGAAGGCCGGCGGCTTCACCTCCGTGAACAAGAACGTCTCGCTCGACGACTACCCGGACGAGATTTCGAAGCGCCAGGCCCAGCAGCTGCTCGAAGCCGAATCCTTCCGCTTCGACCTCGACGACGCCATCGGCGGCGGCCTGCAGCAGGCCTACTTCACCGGCATCACCCAGTACCTGCAGAACCCCGGCAGCCTCGATAGCATTCTCCAGAACATCGAAGCCGCTCGCGGTTCGAAGACACCCTGACGTCCCGGGCCGGGAGTGCGCCGCGCTCCCGGCCCTACCATCCCACCGGAGTCCGCCATGATTGGCCGCCGGCCCTGGATCCCCTGGCTCTGGCTCTCGCCCGCGCTGATCCTGCTCGGGGTTTTCCTCGTCTACCCGGTCATCGATACCTTCCGCCGTAGCCTGCTCGACGCCCGCTCCGACAACTGGGTCGGCTTCGACAACTACCGCTTTATCATCGACAACCCACAGCCGCTCGTCGCCGACACCCACGCGGCCATCTTCACGAACATCCTCTGGCTCGTCCTCTTCCCGCTGATCGTCGTCCCCCTCGGGCTCGTGCTCGCCGTCCTCACGTCCCGCGTGCGCTACGAAGCGGTCGCGAAGTCGGCCATCTTCATCCCGATGGCCATTTCGTTCGTGGCCGCGGCGGTTATCTGGAAGTTCATGTACGAATTCAACCCGCGGATCGGCACGCTCAATTCGCTCCTCACGGAGGCCGGCCGCGACCCTATCGCCTGGCTTCAGAACATGAACTCGCCCCAGACCTGGCTCACCGATGCCGGCCCGCAGGAAGCCTGGGGACCGATCCAGATCAACAACTTCGCCCTCATCGGCGTCGCGGTCTGGATGTGGACCGGCTTCTCGCTGGTGGTGCTCTCCGCCGCCCTGAAGGGCATCTCCACGGAGATCCTCGAAGCGGCGCGCGTCGATGGCGCCAACGAGTGGCAGATCTTCCGGCG